>JANYBF010000094.1 GCA_025360895.1 Verrucomicrobiota bacterium | reverse complement strand
GTGACCCGCGGCGATACGCAATGAACGGACAGAAGGCAGAAGGCTGAGGTCGGAAGGCGGAAGGCAGAAGGTGATGGCAACGATTTGCTTTAGGGTTCCTCGAAGGAAGGATGATTATGGCGGAATTGATACGATCATTTCGAGACTTGCGCGGGTATCAGGAGAAGTTTGAGCTAACGGGACAATTATCCATTCGATACCAAGCTTGGGAAAATGATGGGCCAACCAGAAGCCTTCATCCCAAGAATCTGAAACATCCCCATTCACGATCTGACTTCCGGCTTCCGGCATCCGACCTCTGCCCATGAACGTCCTGCCCGTCATCACCCGGGAATTGCGCGACCAGGCACGGCAACCGTTCACTTACTCGCTGCGGGTTTTGGGATTGGTGGCGATGCTTGGCGCGGCGGGAGCGTTTGTCGTGGAACACGGCCTGACGCCTGGTTCCGGCGGACGGATGTTCGCGTTCCTGCACGGCACCTTGTTGCTCAGCATCTGGGTGCTGGTGCCGATGAGCGTGGCGGATTGCCTGAGCCTGGAGCGTCGTGAGGGCACGTTGGGTTTGTTGTTGCTCACGCCGTTGCGGCCTTGGGACATCGTGCTGGCGAAAGCGGCGGCCCATGTCTTGCGGGCGTTTACCCTCTGGCTCGTCGTGCTGCCGGTCATGGCACTGGCGTTTCTGCACGGCGGCGTTGGCTGGCGCGAGGCTTTGCTCTCGACCTCCATCAACTTCAGTTCCCTTTGCGCGGCGGTTGGCGCTGGCGTGCTGGCGTCGTCCTATTCCAAGCAATGGTTGCGGGCGCTTTCGCTGGCAGCGATTCTTAGCGGGGTGGCTTTCGGATTGGTGGCGATTTGTAAACTACTGACTCTGGTCTTGATGATGTTTCAGTTCATGCCAAAGCAGAGTGCTTTTCCGTCCCCGGACATATTTCTCGGTAGCGCCTGGATGTATATCACGGATTGGGAATCCATGTGGGGCCAACTGTTTAGTCGTAGCGGAGTGCAGGCTGGTTACCTGCGGGCGCTGATCTTCGCCGAGGTGGTTTCCAGCTTGTTGGCATTTTCGTTTTCGCTGGGAATGCTGTGGCTCGCGGCGCGGAATGTTCGCCGGCGTTGGCGCGAAGCGCCGCCGTCGGCGCGCGTGCAGCAGATGGAGAAAGTGTTTTGCGAGCCGGTGATCGGGGTGGCGTTCCTGCGCGGTTGGATGCGACGCAAGCTGGCGCGCAATCCCATCGGCTGGCTGGAGCAACGGCGCTGGAGCGGGCGGCTCGTGACCTGGGCGTGGTTCGCGATCATCGTCTCGGTGCAGACAGCGGTGCTGACCGACCGGAATTTCCTCTGGTATGGCGGTGGGGCGCAAGCAGTCATGGCCTGGATGCTGGCGGGCAGCATGGCGGCGAGCGCGGCGGGCAGCTTCCGACGTGAGCGCGAAACCGGTGTGTTGGAATTGTTGCTGGTGTCGCCGCTTACAACGGGTCAGATCATTGGCGGACGGTTGCGCGGGCTGTGGGGTCAATTCCTGCCGTCTATTGTCCTGTTGCTTGGCATCTGGGTTTACCTTGAAACGCTGCCTCGACCCAGAACGGGCGATTTTCTCAGCATCTGGTTCTTTCTTGTCACGTTCGCGGTCGTGCCGGTAATCGGCTTGTATTTTTCGGTGCGCTGCAAAAACTTCATTAGCGCGTTTCTGTTTACGCTGGCGTTTGTGTTCGTAGTGCCAATGGGGTTTATCATGTTGGTGCGATTCTTAGCGTGGCTCAGTTCAACTTCAAACTCCTTCTTCGACGGGGGAAATGATCTGGCGACGCAGATCTGGTTCTTTCAGTTAGCGCTCGGCGGATTCCTCCTTCGGCGGTTGCATCACAAACTGGCAACGCGTTCTTTCCCGTTGGATCGCATTGGAGCGTGACGCCGGGGCGAAGACTTCCGATCGCCCGGCCACCCGCCACCGGCAAATTGCCTTTAGCTTTTCCCTGCCGGCACTTAGACTTCGGGCTCAATGCTTGAACCCCTGAGTAATTCGCAACTCCGCAAATTCAAAGCGGCCGCGCAACATTTGGATCCGATGCTGAAAGTCGGCAAAGCCGGCTTGAGTGATGGTTTCGTTCGTTCGGTGGACGCCGCGCTGGCGCAACATGAACTGGTGAAGATCAAATTTGTGGAGTTCAAGGAGCAGAAGAAGGAACTCGCGCCGCAGTTGGCGGAAAAAACATCGAGCCACGTCATCATGCGTGTTGGCAATGTCGTGGTGCTCCATCGCCCCCGGCCGGTGGCGGAAGCGCCCGCTGCCTGATGTCTGCCGCCGCGAGCATCCAGGGCGAGCTCTCGTTTCCGCGCCGAACTCTGGCTCAAGAAGTAGCCGCCGAGGTAACGAGGCGGATGGTGGGTTGCGATTTCTCAGAGAATCCGCCTCCTCACGTCGTCGGCTACAGCGGAGTTCGGAGTTTTCAACCAAGCAACTCACCGCCATCACCAGCGAAATGAAGGCGACCAAGACGTCAGAACTCATCAGTTTCACCGCGCTCGTCATTCTGACCGGTTGCTCGACGCCGTCGCCCACCGCCGGCATCCGGCTGAACCAGATTCAGGTGATCGGCACGCAGAACTCGTATCATGTGCGGGGCCACGATTCGTTGTTGGCGTTGATCGCCAAAGTGAGTCCTCGGGCGCGGCAGGAGTTGGATTACGGCCACCGGCCGTTGCCCGAACAGTTGGCGCAACTGGGCATCCGCCAGATTGAACTGGACTGCTACGCCGATCCGGACGGCGGTCGTTATGCCCGGCCCTTGGGTCTGGAGCGCGTGGTTCAAGCCGGACTGCCGCCCGTGCCCGTGCCGGACCCGGTGGGGCGGTTGCGTCAGCCCGGCATCAAGGTGATGCATGTGCCGGACATTGATTATGCCAGTTCGGTGCTGACCTTGGTGGACGCGTTGCTCCAGGTGCGGGAGTGGTCACTGAAGCATCCGCGCCATGTGCCGGTGTTCATCATGCTGGAGCTGAAGGAAGACTCGCTGGGGCCGGGCTTCACCCAGCCCGCGGCGTTTGACCAGGCGCAGTTGGCGAATCTGGAAAAGGAAATTCTCTCGGTCTTTCCACGCGAGTCCATTCTGACGCCCGATGACGTGCGGGGCAAGGCGGCCACCCTGCCAGAGGCGTTGCGCCATTCGGGCTGGCCGTTGCTGGATTCGGTGCGGGGCCGCGTGCTATTCGGCATGGACAATGAAGGGGTGATTCGCGATCGCTACTTGGAAGGGCATCCAGCGCTGGAAGGACGGCTGGTGTTTGTGAGCGTACCGGCTACGAACCCGGCCGCTGCGTGGATGAAACGTAATGACCCGGTCGGTGACTTTGCGCAAATTCAGGAGCTGGTGCGGGATGGATTCCTGGTGCGGACGCGAGCGGATGCGGATACCGAGGAGGCGCGCGCGAACGATCCCCGGAAAAGCGAATGGGCGCTGGCGAGCGGCGCCCAATTTGTCAGCACCGACTATCCGGAGCCGGATCTGCGGTTTTCATCCTATTCTGTCAAACTGCCGGGCGGCGCTGTCGCGCGCGTTAATCCGGTGAACGGTCCGGCGAAGAATCGGGGCCGTAGATTGGAATGATAATGAGCCGCGCATCGGTACCGGAGAAGTGGTTATCCGCTGTTTTTACGAAGAATAAGTCGCGCCCGGCAAATATTAGTGGTCGTGCCCGAACGCCTGTGACTTGGGAACAAAGTGTGTTTAACGCTCACCCTCATCCCGGCCTTCTCCCCCGGGAGAAGGAGAATTGTTCGCCGTTTCCTTCCGAAAACTTGGGACTGATTTGGTTGGGTGGCCATTATGTCATCAACCGACGGACGTTGGTTGTTTCCTCTCCGTGGGGAGAGGGTCAGGGTGAGGGAGGTCGTGATACAATCTTCAGATGCGCCACCGTCTTCCCAAAAGAATGACAACCACGGCGGAGGTATCGGACCGTTTTGTTTCCAAAATCATTTGCCACCGGCATCCGCCTACGGCTAACTGCCGGCCATGACTTTCCTGCCCATCGTCGAACGCGAGCTGCGGGTGGCGGCGCGCAAGCCAGCCACATTCTGGCTGCGGGTGGTGGCGGCGCTGGTGGCGCTGATCATCGGCGGCAGTGTCATGGTGCTCACGCTCACGCCATTCGTCAGCCGGATGCTGATGGGCGGTCCGATCTTCTCGACGCTGACGTGGCTCAGTCTGGCGGGGGCGTTGAGCGCGGGCCTGTTCTTCACCTCGGATTGTTTGAGCGAAGAGAAGCGCGAGGGCACGCTCGGCTTCCTTTTTCTCACCGACTTGCGCGGTTACGACGTGGTGCTGGGCAAACTGCTCGCCACATCGCTGCGTTGCGCCTTTGCGCTGCTCGCTATTTTTCCCGTGCTGGCGATCACGTTGTTGCTGGGCGGCGTGGCGCCGGGACAATTCTGGCGAACCCTCCTGGCACTGTGTCATGCGCTGTTCTTCTCGCTCGCCGTGGGTATGTTCGTCTCCGCGCTCAGCCGGCATTCGCAGAAGGCCCTCGCGGGAACCTTGCTGTTGTTGATTCTACTGGTGGGACTGGGGCCGGTTGTGGACGGATTGAACCAATTTGCCGGCGGATCCTACCGGCCGTTGGTGAGTTTGGTCAGTCCGGGGTACGTGTTCCTGGCGGCGGCCAATTCTCCAGCGTTTTGGCCGGCGTTCCTGGTCAGTCAGGGCGTCGCGTGGACGTTGCTGGCGCTGGCGTCGGGGCTGCTTCCACGAACGTGGCAGGAGCGACCGGGGCGGACCTCGGCCAAGGCGCTGGGCCGGCGCTATTCGTGGCGCTACGGTGGGGTCAAACGCCGCGCGCTACTCCGCGAAAAATTGCTCGCGATAAACCCCGTGCTGTGGCTGGCCGCGCGCGAACGCGGCCAGGCGTTTGACCTGTGGTGCGTGGCGCTGCTGTCGCTGGTTTTTTTCTTCGCCTTGGTCGTCACCCGGGCATCGGACGGCTGGTGGCAGGCGTGGAGCATTATCAATAACGGTCTTTGGTACGGGCTTTATCTCTGGGCGGCGGCGAAGGCCTGCCAGTTCTTCGCGGAAGCGCGGCGCAACGGAATGATTGAACTGTTGCTGGCGGCGCCGCTCACTTCGCGGGAAACCGTCCAAGGGCCGTGGCGGGCGCTGGTGCGAGTGTTCGCCGTGCCGATGCTGCTGTTGCTCGGCATGCAATTTGTGGCCAGCCTGCTTTCCCCTGGCGGCGGTCGGGGGTTCTTCGGCATTGGCGGCGGATGGGGGTGGGGGCTGGTGGTCTTGCTGGCGGCCATCGGCTTGGTGAGCACTTTGACCAATCTGGTGGCCTTGGGTTGGTTTGGGCTTTGGATGGGACTGGTGTCGAGAAACGCCCGCATGGCCACGCTCAAGACCATCGTGTCCGTGGAAGTGATCCCATGGTTCGCGATCGCTTTGCTCACCGGGCTGGGTATTCCGCTGATGATGTTTTCGGTTTCCGGGCTGAGGAATAGCAGCGGTCCTTCGCAGACCGTCGTGAACGTCTGGTTTCCGGTTATGATCACGGCGCTGCCGGCGGGGCTGGCTCTGGTCAAAAACGTCCTCTTCTGGACGCTGGCCCGGCGTAAACTTACCCGGGAATTCCGCGATCTCGCGGTGCGCGCCGTGATTCCGATCCAGGCGGGGGGCGGGCCACCGGTGATCGCCCTCAAACCATGACCCTGCTGCCCATCGTTGCTCGAGAACTCCGCGTGGCGGCGCGCAAGCCCGGCACTTTCTGGCTGCGGTTGCTGGTGGCGTTCGGGGTCATCGTCGTGGTTGCGTGGATTTTTCTCGTGTGGCAAAACCAATCGCAACGCGAGGTGGGGAGGATGATCTTCGGGGCCTTGGCCGGGGGGCTGATGTTTTATTGCGTGTTCGCCGGGGTGCGCACCACGGCGGATTGTTTGAGCGAAGAAAAGCGCGAGGGCACGCTGGGGCTTTTGTTCCTGACGGACCTCCGGGGCTACGACGTGGTCTTGGGTAAACTGGTGGCGAATTCGCTGACGGTGTTTTACGGCGTGCTGGCGGTGTTGCCGGTCATGGCCATTCCGCTGCTGCTGGGCGGAGTGACCGTGGGCGAATTCGGGCGCGTGGCGCTGGTGCTGGTGAACACGCTGTTCTTTTCACTGAGCGCGGGGATGCTGGCTTCGGCGCTGTGCCAGAACCAGCGTGCGGCCATCGGACTGACGATGCTGCTTATCCTCCTCTTCGCGGCGGGCTTGCCGGCTTTGGGCGCCTGGGTGGCATGGAAGCAGAACGGGGCTTACCCATGGCCGTTTCTCTTTGCCAGCCCGGTATTCTCTTATTACTCGGCTTTCGACAAAATGAATCCGTTTGGCGCTGCTCCGGGCGTTGCCGGCTGCTATTGGTCAGTGGGTACTGTGCATGGACTGGGTTGGTTTTTTCTAGCATTGGCAAGCGGGATCGTGCCCCGCTCGTGGCACGACAAAGTGGTGAGCCAAGGCGGTTGGCGCGGGCGCATCCGCGCCGGGCTCGAAGGTGACGCCGCCACGCGCCGGGAGTATCGGACGCAATTGCTCGACCAGAATGCTTTCTTCTGGCTCGCGTCCCGTCCGCGTTGGCGCGTCGTGTGGGCCTGGGTGCCGCTGGCCCTGGCGGCGGGCGCGTGGGGTCTTGGGCTTTACTACGTGGGATCTGACTGGCTCAACGTTGGCATCTATGCCGCGACGGCGTTTTACCTGGCCCTGACCATGAAAGCCTGGGTTGGTTTGGAGGCGGGCCGGCGGCTGATCGAAGACCGCAAGAGCGGCGCCTTGGAGTTGCTGCTTTCTACACCACTGACGGTGCGGGACATTTTGCGCGGCCAACGCCTCGCGTTGCAACGGCAGTTTCTCTGGCCGATGCTGGTGCTGGTGGGCGCGGGCGGGTTGATGCTTTGGGCGGGTGCGAGCAAGGGCGAATTTTACGGCAGTGACCGGCCCATCTGGTATTGGGGCTGGGCGGCGGGGTTGGTCAGGTTTGGGGCGGATGTGGTGGCGCTCTACTGGCTGGGCCTGTGGACCGGGTTGACCGTGCGGAACGCGAAGCACGCCTTCGGTGCGGTGGTCGTGCCGGTGCTGGTCCTGCCGTGGATTGCCATCGCGGTGGTGACAACGGTGATCAACTTGCTGCCAGATGAACTGCGAGAACTGCGACAAATTCAGAATTGGAATGGCTGGCCACTGCTGCTGTGGTTTGGGTTTGGAATTTTGGCGGACATTGGGTTCGGCTTCTGGGCGCGGCACAAACTGCTGACGGAATTCCGCGTCATGGCCGCGCAACGCTACCAGCCGAAGCCGTCCTGGTGGCGGCGATGGTTTGGAAAATCCGGCGCCCAAGAATTATTCTGAGTGCCCGCTGCGAGCGGGGCATTACGTTCTGCCGGTTGCGCGATAGCCGAGTTGATTGAAGCGCTGGGCGTTCGGCTTCGTCCGGTGCTATTTTTGAGCATTGGCAGGCTCTTTCATCTGGCGATCGGCGGGTTGGATGATTGGCGATTAGTGCTCGGTTGCGCGGGGGGCGGGTTTGTAACAATGACGGGCACCACGTTCGGCGTTCCGCAGTCCCACTTCTCGATCACGGCTCCTTCGTAGGTATAATTGCCAACCTTGATTGCTTTCGTCCGAATCGCTTTTCCCGTCGTCGGTCCCAGGCCGTCGTAATTTACCAGGAAAATTTCTGGTCCCTCTTCTTCCCATACTCGCGTTCGCACGGTGGGCACCGCGGATTTGCCCCCCAACAAGTCCGCGATATTCGGCTTGGCATCCGGTGACTGGCTGGGGTAGCTCTCGCTCCGCTCCACGATGGTTCGGACGACGGTGCCGTTGGTGAGTACTTTCGTGCATCTACCTTTGATTTCACTCCACAGCACACTTTTTTCGATGTTGTAGAGTTTTCCATCCACCCGGCGGAACGACCGATGCGCCACCACGTAATTGGTCGTGACTCCAATTTGAGTTGGCGCGTTGGTGGTGTCATCTGCGAGGGCGGGAAGGGCTGCCATCAGCCAAGCCAAGGCAATACTTGGAACAATCCTTTGGGGATTGCGGGAGGTGCTGGATGACAACTTCGCGTTTGGATTCGGGAACAACCTATCCAAACGCTCGGCGGATTTTCGTGGTTCAATATTCACTGATAAAAACCTATAACCCCTGATTGACCTTCTAGGAAGTCTGAAATAGAACCTCATTATGCCGGTTCGCTTTCGGGATACTGGCGGACGTAGTTTGTTTTTTGGGCGCGGCACAAATTGCTGACGGAATTTCGCATCCTGGCCGCGCAGCGCTACCAACCCAAGTCAGCAGGGTGGCGACGGTGGTTCGGAAAATCTGGAGCCCCAGAACTATCTTGAGAGACAGGTGCGGCTGGCGGCTTCCCTCGGTTGATAATCATTGGCGAAAATCGACAACCTTTGTTGACACGCATGTAAGCCTCAAATACAAACGCAGTAAGACCGCCGTGAACGACTGCAACTTACCTTCGAATTTCTGTTGGACGGCGCGTTGGGACCCCTTGTCACACCATGATAAAAGCTTCGCTGATTGACGTTCAGCATCTCGTTACGATGATGGCTGAGTTTTATTCTGAGTCAGCCTACACGCTGAATCTCCGTCGAGCGACAGAAGCTTTTACCTCGCTGTTGGCCGACGAGCGGCTGGGGCATGTCTGGCTCATTCAGGTCAATTCCAAAAATGTAGGATATGTGGTGGTAGCGCTTTGCCATAGCATGACGTATGGCGGCCTGAGTGCCATTGTGGACGACTTCTTCGTTCAGCCAGCGTTCCGCGGTACGGGGCTGGGGAAGGCAGCCATGGCAGAAGTGAGTAGCTTCTGCGCGATCCGAGGCATTCGTGCCATCCACGTTGAGACCGGGCGAGATAATGCCTCTGCCTTGGCAGTCTATCGCCGCGCTGGGTTCTGCGAGACCGATCACGTCCACTTAACGATGGGACTGGCAGACCCGACGCACATGCCTTGAAGAATCGAAACTGACAATGTAGCCCAAGTGTGCTTAAGCGAACCACCGCTACGGTCGTGTTCTCAGGGAATCAATCCTACCCAACTCTCGCAGGCCGTTCCCGAAGGCCGTGGACATTGGTGAACCGGGCCTGAATGAGCGGCAGGTCCTGCTCCAGATTTCCACTCGGCTGGAATAAAGGCATCAGTCGGACGATCCGTTCCCGGTAGTCAAATCCCACGGGCAGGATCGGCACGCCGGCTTTCGCGGCGATCAGATAGAAGCCGGTTTTCCATTGGCTCACGCCTTTGCGCGTGCCTTCCGGGGTCAGGGCCAGCATGAGGGTGGGGGCCGCGTTGAAAGCCCGCACGCATTCGCCTACCACCCCATGACTGGCGCTCCGATTGACGGGGATGCCGCCCAGCCACCGAAGGCATCGTTTGAACGGGAAACAAAACATGGAGTGCTTGGCCAGCCATGAAACCCGCAACTCAACCGCGAAGACCACGGCAACGACCAATGCGAAATCCCAGTTCGAAGTATGCGGGGCCACGATGACGACGTACTTGGGATCGGCCGGAAAAGTGCCCTCGATCCGCCACCCCGTTAGTCGCAGGCAAGCCCGCCCAAGGTTCCGCCACAGCCACCCGCGCGGCTGGCGAAAAGCGGTCGGCGCAAATTGATATTCCACCGGGTGCGAACAGCGTTTCCCTGTTGGAGCGGCCGAACCGGAATATGTGTTGGACGCTTCGTGGGCGAAGGCGTCGGGTTTGTTGTGGTTGCGGCTCACAGTTTCCATGATGCGCAGTTCGGGGCTGGCTCACAAGCCCAGCGTCGGCGTTCGGGAAATCCGGCGCGGCCTGCCACTGCCTTCGAAACGAGCGAGCTGGGCGTTGGGAGTTCCGTGTTGACGCGGCCCGGGGTGGCAATCCGCCGGGACCGCCGGCAGGCGGAACTTCAAATGAGGGCAGGCAGGATGCGCCCTTTGGGGGCCGGCGGGCGAGAAATGACTTGAGCGCCGGGTGCGGTTGGGGTTCACTAAAGGCCGGTGGAGAGGTGGCCGAGTGGCTGAAGGCGCTGGTTTGCTAA
>JANYBF010000088.1 GCA_025360895.1 Verrucomicrobiota bacterium | reverse complement strand
TGGCATTACGTAAATGAGCCGAGTACCGAAGGGGTCGAACAGCTTTCCAAGCCAGCCCTCGGTGGCACTCTTTGCCTCGTCTTCAAATAGGCCCGTCTGCGTGAGCGCCGAAGTCAGCGCGGTGACTGGAGTTTCTCAGGCCGCCGGGACAGTGGTATTCCAGCCGCCGGAGTGCGCCTTTGGGCCGTATCTCGTTCAGAGCGATCTATACGGTGCAGCGCTGGTCATCTATCGCGCCCTAACCGGAACGTATCCGTTCGCCCACCTGTTCGAAGCGGATCCACCTGCAGGAGTTCGCGACAGTCAGCCGGCGATTCCCTCGCGCTTCGGCGAGTTTTTTTTCGGTTATTTTTTTGCGCCTTCATCGCTGCCTTTCGGAAAGTTGAACGCAACGTTCGTGTAAGATTTGGTCCGTACGGTGATTTCTTTCAGCACGGCGTCAAAATTGGTCGTGGTCTTGAGCCAGTCGGTTTGGACTTCAAACAACGACGTGTTGCCAACAGCTTCGCCCGTGGCGTTGTTGGCGACGGGCTGAAACAGGAGCGATTCCTCTTTTCCCGCCACTTGCGCAGTGACGGCAAACGAGGGCGCGGCGATGCGGACGAAGAATTCCAGTTCGCCATCCATGATGTAGGCTTGCAGCCTGCCCGCGGTCGCGTCGCGCACAAACTCGACGTGATATTCTTCCTCACCCAATTCCACGGGCGTGCCGCCGTGTGGTGGTTTGTGCTCGTGATGGGAATGTCCCGCGTGATCGTGAGCTTCGCCATGCGCGTCAGCGGTTTCGGTTTTGGAACAACCCACGATGAGCGCGGCGCTGAAGGTGATGGCGGAAAGGACGGCGAGTTTGATTTTCATTTTGGTTTCAGGAATGGGGTGTAAGGTTGGAAGCGACATCGGTGCGATAGGCTTTGAATGCTGGGACAATTCCGGCGAGCGCGCCGAGCGTGATGAACATGGCGGGCGACCAGAGCAGCACCGGATTGAATTTGAACGGCTCCAGCACCACGCCCGTTTGCGCCCGCATGATTCCGGCGACGACGAACATCAGCAGCGCGTAAATCACAAAGCCCGCCGCCACGCCAAGCGCGGCAATTGCAGCAGACTCCAGCACGATGGCGGAAAACACCGTGGCCCGCCGCGCGCCGAGCGCCCGCAGGATGGCGAGTTCGCGGCGCCGCTCATTCATCGAGTTGTAGATGCTGGCGAGAATCGAACCGGCGGCGACGAGCGCAACGAGATAACTCACCAGTGTCAGCACGCGATCAAACCAGCCGATCTTGCTGAACAACTCCGCCATCACCGCGCCAATGGGCCACGCGAAAGTCAGCTTGTTGCCCTGCTTGTTATACATCATGTCGAGTTGAAACCCGGCCAGCGCGCTGCCCGCCTTCAACTTCACCAGCACGGCGCTGATGTCGGTGGCGGCATTGGGATCGTGCCCGCTCATGCGTTGAATACCCGCGAGCGGAATCCAAATCACGCGGTCGGCGGGCGTGTTGCTCGGCTGGAGCACGCCGACCACGACATACGTTTCTGAGTGTTGATTCTTTTCATCGAAGATCAATCCGTGGAAAGGATGAAACTGGTCGCCCACTTTAAGCTTCATTTTGCGCGCGACGAAATCGCCCACGACCGCCTCGCGTCGTTCGGGGTCAATCCAATCGCCGCCGGGTTGCAACGCGAAATGTTTTCCCGGCGCATATTCCGCCTGCGTAAACAAATCGGGCGTCGTGCCCACGAGGCGGTAGCCGCGATAGTTGTCGCCCACGGCCAGCGGCACGGCGAGTTCGACGCTGGGATTTTTCTGGATGTCCAGATAGTCCGACCATGCGAGATTGCCGGGCGAGGCTTCGAGATGAAAAATCGCGTTGAGGACGAGTTGCAGCTTCGAGCCCCGCGCACCCAGCACGGCGTCGAAGCCCGCGTTGACGCCGGTGAAGGTCGCCTGCGATTGTTGCTTCACCACCCACACGGACATGAGCAAACCTCCAGCGAGCGCGACGGACGCCGCCGTGACGATGGTAGAGAGCGCGTGTTGCCGCAGACTCCGGCGAACGATGCTGAACAGGTTCACGGTGTCACCTCCAGCGCGAGGGCGCGGTTCATTTTATGAAAATCGCCGACGTGCTCGAATTGCGCGAGCACTTCGCGGTCGTGACTGACGAGCAACAAAGCCGCGCCGTTTTCGCGACACGCTTCGCGGATCAACGCCAGCGACTCGCGGGCGTTCTTGTGGTCGAGATTGCCGGTCGGTTCGTCGGCCAGCACGAGCTTGGGTTGGTTCGCCAACGCGCGGGCCACCGCCACGCGCTGTTGCTGGCCGGTGGACAACTGGCGTGGGTAATGATTCAACTTCGCCTCAAGACCGACCCGCTTGAGCAGCTTGACG
>JANYBF010000074.1 GCA_025360895.1 Verrucomicrobiota bacterium | reverse complement strand
GGTAATACGCTTGTTTTAAGGTTGTCGGGAATGTTTTTTTTGGCTTATGGTTCGTCACGATGTGTGGGCGTGACGTATGAATCTTTCGCTGTGTGAAATCCAGCAGTGCGGTCGCTGGCTGCTGGCCGGTTTGCTGGTTGGCGGTTGCGTGGCGACTTCTTCGGCCAGATCAACGACCGGCCCCGCGAAGGTTGACTTCAACCGCGACATCCGGCCCATCTTTTCCGAGCATTGTTATGCGTGTCATGGACCGGATGAGAACAAGCGCAAGGCCGGTCTGCGTCTTGATCTACCGGAAGCCGCGTTCAAGGAACTCAAATCAGGCAATCACGCGCTGGTGGCGGGCGATCTGACCAGGAGCACTTTGGTGGCGCGCGTTAGTTCAAATGACCTTGACGAGGTCATGCCGCCGCCCAAACACAACAAGCCTCTCAAGCCGGAGCAGATTGCGTTGTTGAAACAATGGGTGCAGGAAGGCGCGCAGTGGAAAAAACACTGGTCGTTCATCCCGCCCGAGCGTCCCGCCTTGCCGGCGGTGAAGGATCGGAAGTGGCCACGCAACGCGATCGATTATTTCACGCTCGCCCGGCTCGAAAAGGAAAAGCTCCCGCCGAATCCGGAAGCGGACAAGCCCACCCTGATCCGCCGGGCCACGCTGGATCTGACCGGATTGCCGCCGACCATCGAAGAGGTGGATGCCTTCCTGGCGGACAAGTCGCGCAATGCTTACGAGAAGCTGGTGGACCGGCTCCTGGCGTCGCCGCACTACGGCGAGCGCATGGCGCAAAACTGGTTGGACCTCGCGCGTTACGCCGATACCAGCGGTTATCACTTTGACGGCGTACGCTTCATGTGGCTTTGGCGCGATTGGGTCATCAACGCTTTCAACGCCAACAAGTCCTACGACGATTTTACCATCGAGCAACTCGCCGGCGATCTGTTGCCCAAGCCTTCCCAGTCCCAGCGCGTCGCGACCGGCTTTGTCCGCAACAACATGACGAACGATGAAGGTGGCGCGGACCCTGACGAGTATCTCAACAAATATGTCGCGGATCGCGTGACCACCGTCGGCGCCGTGTGGCTGGGTCTGACGGTGGGTTGCACCGAGTGTCACGATCACAAATACGATCCGCTGACGACGAAGGAGTTCTACCGGCTGTATGCGTTTTTTCACAACGTGCCGGAAAAGGGATTGGATCGCATTCGCACGGATAACCCGCCGCCGCGCCTGCCCGTTCCAACTTCAGATCAGGCATTGAAATTTGTTGAAGCTGACTTTGCGTTGAAGGATGCGGAGAAGACCTTGCAGGATCGCGTCAATGAACTGGGGGAAACGCAGGAGAAATGGGAACTCGAGATCAACGCCAAATCCCCGCCCAAACCGAATGAGGAAGGATTGTTGGCCGTGATTGCCTTGGACGAGTCTCTGGCGGTTGCCTCGACGCCCACCGCGACGGTGGGCAAGATCGTTGACGGCGAGAAAGCGGAATATGTGGACGGTCGCCGCGGCAAGGCACTTTCGCTCGACGGCAAGGCACACGCAGACTTTGGCCCGATCGTCGGGTTCGACCGCACCAATGCCTTCAGCTACGGCGCTTGGGTAAAGCTCGACGGCGACGGCGCGGTGTTGAGCAAGATGGAGAAGAGTCCGGGCTATCGCGGCTTTGATCTATTCTTCGCGGAGGAACATTTCCAGGTGCATCTGGCCCATGCTTGGCCGGATAATGCTTTGAAGGTTCGGACCAAGGACAAGTTTCCCAAAGGCCAGTGGCTGCATGTTTTGGCGACTTACGATGGCTCGGGGAAAGCGACCGGCGTGAAGCTTTATGTGAACGGTCGCGCCCGCGACTTGGAAATTGAGAAGGACAAGCTCAGCGACACGATCACGAACGATGAGTCGGTGCGCATCGGCGCGCGCAACGGCGAAGCGACGCTTAAGGGGCAGGTGGATGATGTCCGCTTCTACCAACTAATGCTCGCGGGCGAGGACGCGCGGTTGGTAAGCTTGAACGGCTACCTCCCGCTCATCACCAAATCCCGCGGCAACCGGACCGATGACGAGCGCGGCGAACTGCAACGGTTCTACAAGGAGAACTACGCGGTGGATTATTTGCGTTCCGAGGCGGCGTTGGTGGAAGCGCGCAAGCGCAAGGAAGAGTTCTACGGCAAGATTCCCACGACGCTGGTGATGGAAGAGATGAACCCGCCGCGCGATACTTTCGTTTTCGTGCGGGGCGATTTTCGCACCAAAGGAGAGCAGGTCACGCCTGGCACGCCCGCCGTTCTGCCGCCACTCCCGGAAGGCGCGGCCAACCGGCTGGCGCTCGCCCGCTGGCTTGTGGCCAAAGAAAATCCGTTGATGGCCCGGGTCACAGTGAACCGTTACTGGTCGGTGTTCTTTGGCATCGGGCTGGTGAAAACGATCAATGATTTCGGCTCGCAGGGCGAATGGCCGAGCCACCCGGAATTGCTCGACTGGCTGGCCGTGCAGTTCCGCGACGGCGGGGCTGATCAGAGGTCAGAAGTCGGAAGTCGGAAATCCGCCCTCCGCCCTCTGTTCCTGCTTGGGATGTGAAAGGACTGATCCGCCTGATCCTGACCAGCGCCACCTACCGACAGTCCGCAGCGGTCACACCCGAGAAACTGGAACGCGATCCCTACAATCGTCTTTTTACGCGTGGTCCGCGCGTACGGCTTGACGCCGAATTTGTCCGCGACAACGCGCTCGCGGTGTCCGGCCTGCTCAACGACCAGATTGGTGGTCCGAGTGTGAAGCCGTACCAGCCGCCCGGCATCTGGGACGGCACCGACTCGAAATTCGAGCAAGACCACGGCGACGCGCTTTATCGCCGCGGCCTGTATGTCTTCTGGCGGCGCTCGGCGCATTATCCCTCGTTTGCCACGTTTGACGCACCCAACCGCGAGGTCTGCACGTTTCTCCGCCAACGATCCCAAACACCCTTGCAATCGCTGGTGCTCATGAACGATCCGGCGTTTGTCGAAGCCGCGCGCGGCCTGGCTGAACGGGTTTGGCGGGAAGAACCCAGGAATACGGACAAGCGGCTCGTGCGCGCTTTCCGGCACACGCTCGGTCGCCTGCCGCAGTTGGATGAAGTCGAGGTATTGGAGAAAACCTACGCGCAACAACTCGCCAACTTCCGTCAGGATACCGACGCCGCGAAGGCACTGCTGAAGGTCGGTGAATCGCCTTTGCCCGAGGCGGCCGATCCCGCCGAGTTGGCCGCGATGACCGCCGTGGCCAACGTGTTATTGAACCTCAACGAAACCATCACCAAGTAGCCGCCATGACTTTCCAAGACGAAATCCAGCGAACCCTTAGCCGGCGCGCGTTCCTCTCCCGCAGCACCACCGGGCTTGGCGCGCTCGCATTGTCGTCGTTGTTGAACCCGCGATTGTTCGGGGCTGAAATTGGAGACGGGTTAAAATCTAAAGGCGCTCTCAAAACCCTGCATGCCCCCGCCAAGGCCAAACGCGTCATCTACCTGTTTCAATCCGGCGCGCCATCGCATCTTGATCTGTTCGATTCCAAACCGAAGTTGAAGGAGATGACCGGCGAGGAATTGCCGCCCAGCATTCGCAAGGGGCAACGCATCACCGGTATGACAGCGGGCCAGGCGGTGCTGCGTTGTGTGGGTTCGGCCTATGAGTTCAAGCGCTACGGTAAATCCGGCGTCGAATTGAGCAGTATGCTGCCCCACATCGGCGGCATTGCGGACGACATCACGCTCATTCGATCCATGTTCACCGAGCCGATCAACCACGATCCCGCAGTTACGTTCATGGGCACGGGCAATCAACAGCCGGGCCGACCGACCATGGGCGCGTGGCTGGCCTACGGCCTGGGCAGCGAGAATGAGGACCTGCCGGCGTTTGTAGTACTCACCAGCGGCAGCGGCGGGCAGGCGTTGCAAGGGCACTACTGGGGCAACGGATTTCTTTCCGCCAACTCCCAGGGCGTGCAGTTTCGCAATCAGGGCGACCCGGTGGTCTATGTTTCCAACCCGCCGGGTTTGAATGGCCGGGCGCGGCGGCAGTTGATTGATGCGAT
>JANYBF010000062.1 GCA_025360895.1 Verrucomicrobiota bacterium | reverse complement strand
GCACTTGGGACACGCAAACTCGTAGATCGGCATCGCTTAGATATGCCATATCCCGTTCGCATTTTCACGCCCGGAATTCCTACCGTCCCCCGCCACCATCCCGCGCATTACCCGCAGCCCGTCACGACCGGGGCGGCGAGTACATGGCGACCGTTTTTCGCGCGCCGGTTGTCCGTAATCATCCCCTCAAATCTGCGTATTCAATCTCGGTTGCAGGCGCACGACACCCGTGGGATATGTTTGCGGCAATTAGGGGGCGAATTTTAAATGCTACACGTATGCGAGGAAATTTCAGAGCCGGCGATCATAACGAGTCTCAAAGCCACCTGCCCACCGCAGGGCAAACCCGCCGGCACCAGCCCACCGCCCGTTGAACCGGGCGGCTTTGGTTTTCGAGGCAAGGTGCCCATAAATTACGGTGGAGTTGCACCCCATACCCAATACGCAACGCGCACCGTAGGCTATCCATATTGGAATAAGTCCAAGAACGCAAACTGAGAGAGAAAAGCGTAATTAACACAGAACAAAACAAAAAATAGAAGCCACATAATGAAAACCGATCTCCTATCAACCACAACCAAGACCGCCACCATCCTGCTGGCAGTCACAGGCTTTGCCCTACACTTACAGGCGGTGCCAAGCCCCATCGCCGGCGACATCTCGTTCTCCGGCACCGCAACGATTGACAGCACGAGTTTTGTGACAGCCACCCGCTTCACTGCGTTTCAGGATATTTTCGTGGGCGCACCCTCGGCGTTGAGCGGCAATTACACTGGCACCAGCGGGGCGGCGGTCACCGTGACGCCGTTCATTTGGGCGCCGACCACGGCGAGCACACCGATCAATCCGCTGTGGACGTTCGTTTCCGGTGGAAACACTTATTCGTTTGATCTGAGTGTTCTGCACGTAGATTACGCTTCGCCTACCGGGCTGCTCTTGTCTGGCCTTGGTACCGCGCACATCACCGGTCCGGGCGTGGACGCGTTGGACACCACCGGGAACTGGAACTTTTCGGCCCAGACTTTGGGGCTCTCGAGTTTCACATTCTCGTCCACCACGACTACTGCGCGAGAAGTTCCCGACGGCGGGTCGAGTGCCGCCCTGTTCGGCGCGGCTTTTCTCGGCTTGGGCTGGATCAAGCGCAAGCTGATCGTCTGAACGACGGCTGCGGTCGGTTTGAAAAAACCGACGGCGGCTGGGTTTGGCCCAAGTCGAAAGACTTGGGCCAACCGCAGGTTGTCGGATCAATGGGATCAGAATTGAAATTCTATGAAAAACTCAGCGGCTGATTTCTTTCACCCCCAAGTTTCGAAGTGGTTTGCATTCAGATCCAACTCGACGCCTGATGGAAAACCGTCTGTCTTGCCATTTTGCGCGCGGGCATGGCGCCGGCAACTCGGCTGGCTCCTGGTGGTCGCGGCGGCGGCGATTGCTGTTCCGGCTTTCTCGGCGGCGGAGTTCACCCTTACCAACGTCGCTTTGCCGGGGGTGGCTTACAGTTCGGTGGTGTGCGGCGATTTCAACAATGATGGCAACTCGGATGTGCTGGTGACGGGAGCGGGAGATTCGTTCAACCCCATCAGCCAGGTCTGGCAGAACCACTCGATCGGGCGCTTCACCAATCTCAATGTCAACTTGCCGGGGCTTTCCAGCAGCGCCGTCGCGCGGGGCGATTTTGATAATGACGGCCAGACCGACCTCCTCCTCACGGGCTTTGCCGGGGTGGCGGGAAACAACTCCCCAATCTACCTTTCCCAAGTGTGGCACAACCTCGGCAACGGTAACTTCACCAATGTTCAAGCCGGCCTGCCGGGCGTTGACACCGGCGCGGTGGCCCTCGGCGATTTCGACAACGACGGCGAGCTGGACATTCTCTTGACCGGTTATTCCGCCACCGGCGCCGTGGCGCAAATCTGGCGCAACCGCAGCGACGGCACGTTCACGAATATCAACGCCGGCCTGCCCGGAGTGCTTTACAGTTCCGTGGCCTTGGGTGATTACGATAGCGACGGCCAACTGGACATCCTGCTGACGGGTACCCCGGATGGTTTTGGCAATTCCGCCATCACTCAAATCTGGCACAACCTGGGCAACGGCACTTTCTCCAATCTCGGTGGGAGTCTGCCGGGCGTTAGTCGGGGTGCCGTGGCGTGGGGGGATTTGGATCGGGACGGCCGGCTCGACATTCTCTTGTCGGGTTACACCAGCACCGGGGCGGTTTGTCAGGTGTGGCGGAATGTTGGCAATGGATCCTTCACCAACATGAATATCGGTTTGCCGGGCGTTTATGAAAGTGCCGTGGCTTTGGGCGACTACGACAACGATGGCCAACTGGACATCGTGCTGGCCGGCCTGGACAACCTCTCCCATCCCATCTGCCAAGTGTGGCGGAATACTGGCAACTGGGGGTTTACCCAGCTTGACACCGAGTTCGCGGGCATCCGCTCCGGTTCGGTCGCGTGGGCCGATTTCGATAATGACGGACGGTTGGATCTGCTGGTGGCCGGACTCGACACCGGCGGCGATCCGTTGCTGCAGGTTTATCACAACAACACCGCATTGACCAATGCCTCCGCCCCGCGAATCAGCAGTCTGAAAACCCTGGGCAACGGCGGGCATCTCCTCTCCGGTAACAGCCAAATCGGATTCGGCTATCGGGTTTGGGCGTCCACCAACCTGATGGAATGGACGGTTCTGGGGACCCCCAACGCGGGCAGCCCCGCGACCTTGCAGTTCAACGACCGCGCGGGATCGAACTTGCCATCCCGTTTTTATCGGCTCAGCCAGCCGTGACCGTACAAAGGGTCGCCGCGACCAGCCGCAGTAGAATTATACCAACTACGTTAATAGGTTAGTGTAATGATTGGAGAGGAAGTATTTGCTTGGGCAAGGAGCCAGTCGAAGATGAGGGAACGCACGCGCCGGGCGTCCTGCCAGAAGCGTTGCAGTTCGGCGCGCAACACCACTTCGAGTTCCGTCAAGGTATCGAACACCTGATTGCAGAGACCGTCCTTGACC
>JANYBF010000044.1 GCA_025360895.1 Verrucomicrobiota bacterium | reverse complement strand
CTCGATGGCCGCGAGAATCAACGTGGCCTTCGCATCGCCCACGCCTTCAAACTGCGACAGGTCTTCGGCGGTTACTTGCAAACCCTTTTCGTCAATGAGTCGCGCCAGCTTTCCGGCGAGCGTCATCACGTCCATTTTCGGTGTGCTTTTGCCCACCAGCACCGCCAGCAGTTCCTGATCGCTCAAGGCGGGCGCGCCTTTGCGGAGAAGTTTTTCTCGCGGACGGTCGTCTTCGGGTATCTGGTCAATGGTCTTACTCATGTCTCTACGCGGCAAACGACAGGTGGGTTTGGATCACCGTCACCGCCATGATGTCGAAGATGCCCCCCGTGTCTTTGTATTTCGGGTCGGCGATTTCTTCATACCGCCCAAGCTCCTGATATGTGCCTTGAATCTCGCCGTTAACCTGACTGCGATACGCACCTTCGAGATAAAGGCGGTCTTCTTTATGCGCGGTAACGGTGCTGCGGATGGCTGGGTCGGCAGACTTTTCCTCCGTGACCTGTTTGATGTAGAGCGCTTCCTCGTCGGTGATGTCGAACTTGGCGCGAATCTCGGCAATCATGTCTTGAACGGAAACTTTCTTCGGCGGCGGGCCACTGCCTTTCTTGCCTTTGCCCGGCTTCAACTTCACCGGACCGCCGCTGGTCGTGACGCCCTGATACTCGACGGCGGCCTTGATGACTTCGGTTTGGCGAATCTGTTTCATCAGGTCGGACACGCTGCCCTGCTTGATGAGCTGCGGGCCGACGACTTCGGCGAACGTGGCGAAGGACTTCAACTCCGCTGCGAACGAAAAGAAGCACGACATGAAATGGAAACATTTGACGTAGCGGGCGAGCAAATGGACGAACGCCTTGCGCTCTTCCGTGACCGCAATCCTGGCCTGAAACCGCGTGCGCAGTGCGTTGACTAAAAACTGCACCTGCGCATCCGGGCCGGTGGCAACCAATTTCAAAAAGTCGTCCGCGTCCTTTTGCGTGAACACTCCTGCCGCGAGAATTTCCGCGTAAAGTTTTGGGCAAAGCTCCTGGTCCGGTTCTTCCGGCGCGAACGGCGTGCCTTGGCGGTATTTCTGAAACGCTTTCAAGATGGCGGCGGCGTTGTTGGTGAAATCCACGACCACCACGTCTTGCTTGTCATCCGTCTTGCGGTTCAAGCGCGACAAGGTTTGGACGGCATTGCGATCCGCAACCGGCTTGTCCAGGAACATCCCGGCGAGCAACGGCTGGTCGAAGCCGGTTTGAAATTTGTTCGCCACAATCATCAGCCGGTAATCGTCGCCCTCGAACCGTTCTTCAATCAGCTCGCCGTCTTTCAATCCGTTGACGGCGTGCTCGTGAACTTCCGCGTTCGTTTCGGGATGCGTGAAATCCGAAAAGGCGTAGAGCACTTTGTATTTCGCGCCGCGCTCTTTCAACTTCTCCTTGATGATTTCAAAATACCGCAAGCCCGCCACGCGGGAACTGGTGACAATCATCGCCTTC
This sequence comes from Verrucomicrobiota bacterium, assembly GCA_025360895.1. Classification (GTDB taxonomy): domain Bacteria; phylum Verrucomicrobiota; class Verrucomicrobiia; order Limisphaerales; family JADLHS01; genus JADLHS01. The sequence goes on along the minus strand of JANYBF010000044.1, from coordinate 1,563 downwards.
GCGCGGCCGGCGATGAGCGGCATCACGCTTTCCTCGAAGATGCGCAGCATCACCTCGGACTTGTATTGGATGAGGCCGTCATCTTGAAACGCCACGTTCATCAACGCCTTGGACACGACGCCTTTGGAATAAACTTTTTCCTCCTCACCGGGCGGCGGCACGAAATGGCAATGCAGATGGTAGAGCGTCTTGTAGGAAATGATGCTCGCCGCCACGTCCACGATGTAGCCTTCCTCAATCGCCTCGGCTTCCGTGTAAGTGTCGAACGGCTGGCCGAACAGCGTGACGGTGGCCGGCGCGGGCGTGGCGGTGAACGCGACGAACAACTGATTCGTGTCGTGTTCGCGGATGATCTTGGCGATTTCTTCCTCCACGTCCTGTTCCGGCGCGTCGGCGTCCGGCTCGTCCGCCTTGCGGAACGGCAGGCGGATGGCCCGCGCCCATTTGCCCTTCCTGCGAGCGGTGCGCTTCATCAATCAGGAACGCGACGCGCAGTTTCTTCAACGCCGGATTCTGTTTCAATTCCTCCAGCACATACGCGAGTTTTTGCTGCGTGGTGACGAGGATCGGCTTGCGCTCTTTCAAGAATCGCGGCAGGTCGTCGGACTTCTTGGCGATGCCCACCACGTCTTTCAAGTGGGTGAAATTCGCCATGTCCTCGCGGATGTTCGTGTCGAGCGATTTCCGGTCGGTCAGGATGAACGTGATGTCCACCAACTTTTCATTCGTGCCGGGCTTGAACAAACTGTGCAAATGGTCGGCCAGCCAGCAAATCGAGAGCGTCTTGCCGCTGCCGGCGGAATGGTCGGCGAGATACTTTTTGCCGATGTCGCCCTTGGCGGAAAAATGCGCCGTGATGTCGGCGGAGATTTTCTGCACCAGACGGCTTTGATGGTAGCGTGGAAACAGCGTGAACGCCGGACGCTCCGGCTTGTCGTCCGCCGCGTCGCGGTGCGGCACGCGGACGAGGAAAAACGAGAGCGCTTCCAGCAACTGGTCTTTGGACAATACCTCGCGGTAAAGAAACTCCACCGGGTATTCGTCCGCGTTCGGGGTCGTGTTGGTCAGGCCGGTGTTGTGCCAGCGGAAATTTTCCTCCCGCCGCGGGTCGGTGGCGGCTTTTACGTCGCTTGTGTCGGCGGCGAGATACAGGAACGGATGCTGGAAAATTTTATGCTTATGGTCGCGGGTGGCATATTGCGTTACAGCATCATGCACGTTCTGATTCGCGGCCTCATGCTTCAATTCCAAATCCACGATGGGCAGGCCGTTCAGGAACAAAACGAAATCAATCTCCTTGTTCGTCTCGCCGAAATAAAAATGCGGGCGGAACGTGATACGGTTTTGCGCGTAGCCTTCCGCCCCGGCGCTCGCGGCGGAGCGCGGTTTGGGATAGAACAGGCGGAACGCCAGCTTGCGCACTTGCAGCCCGTTTCGCAGCAGCATCCAAAGCGGTGTGTGCGCCAGTTCCTTGCGCAGCGCCTTGAACACCTCGTCCCGCGCGTCCGTGCTGTAATCGTCTTCCAACTTTTTGAGCGTGTCGCTCTGCGTGGCTTTGAGGAA
>JANYBF010000666.1 GCA_025360895.1 Verrucomicrobiota bacterium | reverse complement strand
GCGGACGCGCCGGCTGACCCGCCTCGCCGAGGCCTTGGCGCGTGCGCCGGACGCCTCCCTTCCCGCGGCCACCGGTTCGTGGGGCCAAGCCTGTGCCGCTTATCGTTTTTTCGCGCACACCGACTTCACGCCGCAGGCGGTGTTGCAACCCCATCTGGCGCGCACGCGCCAACGCGCCGCCGTTCACGCCACGGTGCTGGCCGTGGCGGACACCACCCCGTTGCATTTTGGGCAGGGCGCAGGGGCGCACGGGCTCGGTCCGGTGGGGTCCAGCGCCACGCAAAGCACGGGCCTCTTGCAACACAGCCTGCTGGCGTTCACGCCGACGGGCCTGCCCTTGGGGCTGTTGGACTGTCAGTGGTGGGCGCGCGCTCCGGCGCGGTTTGGTGCCGCAGGCGGACGCAACCGCAAGCCCGTGGCCGACAGGGAAAGCGCCAAGTGGCTGCGCAGCTACGCGGCGTTGTGCTCAAGAGCGGTGGAGGCGGTGCCATTGAAACCCCGCGGAGCGACTGCAACGGTATCTGGCGATCCAAGTGGTGATCGCGTGGCAGACGATGGCCTTGACGCAGCTGGGTCGGGTGCAACCGACGGCGCGCGGGCGAGTGATATTGGGAACGGAAGCGTGGCGAGTGTTGAGCGCGGGGACCCGCGCCACGGACGGCGTGCCGGTGCGGGCGACTGTACAGGAAGCCATCCGCCGCCTGGCGCGCCTGGGTGGACATTGGGGACGGCGCGGGGATGGAGCCCCCGGGCCGTTGAGTGTGGCGCGCGGCCTGCGACGATTGCACGACATCACCCTGGGCTGGCAACTGGCCCGAAAAAAACCAAAGGCCAAAAAATGTGCGTAACGAGAAGGATGAACTCGCGCTAACGTGCGGCGAAAGATGAAAGGTCGGGTGCCATGCGGTTTTTATTTGCCGGTGGGTCAACCCGTCGTTGAAGGAATGGTGGCTGGAGCCAGAATTGAACTGGCGACACAAGGATTTTCAGTCCTCTGCTCTACCAACTGAGCTATCCAGCCAACCAGTCGAGACGCGAATTAAATCCACTCGCGACAACATTGGCAAGATTGAATTGTCGCGAATAATTTGGCCCCTCAATCCTTAACGACTTCATGGAGTGATGAAATCGGACGGTTTGGAAGGCAGATTTGAAAATGATGGGAACGACTGGACCCCTAAACCGCCAACGAAGGAAGGTATGACCAGGTCAAGAACCAGGTCGGATCCTCGTTGATCGTCGCCATCGCACCACGACCACATCCATTGCTGGAATCCACATTCTCAGAGCCCCCGCTCCATTTTCCCCGCTTGCCAATAGCTGTCGTTCTTCTCTAATGTTTCTCCCAGCCGCTATGAACAACTCACTTCGCTTCAAACTTTTCGTCATGATGGTGCTGGAATTCTTCATTTGGGGCGCTTGGTTGCCGCTGATCTTCGGCTATCTGCCCAGCCTCGGATTCTCGCCCAGCCAGCAATCGTGGATTCTCAACGCTTTTCCCATTGCGGCCATCGTCGGCATGTTCTTCAGTAATCAGTTCGCCGACCGCACTTTCGCGGCGGAAAAATTTCTCGCGTTCAGCCATCTCGTGGGCGGTCTGGCGATGATCGGACTGGCTTTTATTAAATCCAGTCCTGAAGCTCTTGCGTACCTGACCCATAATCCAACCGCCACTTGGAATCCGCTGGCTCCCTTCTTGCCGTTCTTTGGTTTAATGATGATCCATTGCCTGCTTTACGTGCCGACGATTTCCATCACGAATTCCATCGCATTCGCGGCCATGAAAGATGCGCAGCAGGAATTCGGTATCGTTCGCATGGGTGGAACGATTGGTTGGATTCTGGCCGCGTGGCCATTCACCTTCATCCTCGTGGACTGGCAAAAAGTTCACGAAGCAAACCCGCAAGGGTTTGTCAACTGGCTCGGTGCCGTGCTCAGTTCGGGCCTTACGGGCGACGAGCTCAAATCCGCCACGGCGTGGACGTTTGTCGTTGCGGGCATTGCTTCGCTGTTGCTCGCGGGGTTCAGCTTCCTACTACCACACACGCCGCCGAAGAAACCCAGCGAAGGGGCGGCTGAAAAACTGGCGTGGTTGGAAGCATTAAAGTTAATCAAGTTCACAATTCAGGAGAAAGGCATTCTCGTTCCGTTTGCCCTTATACTCTGGCTCGTGACGCTGGTGGATTCCTTCGTTCACAATTGTTATTTCAACTGGACGGGCACCTTCCTCGGCGCGGCGAAAGAAGCCGGCGGCGTTGGGATTCCGGGCAACTGGATCATGCCGGTGATGAGCGTCGGTCAG
>JANYBF010000626.1 GCA_025360895.1 Verrucomicrobiota bacterium | reverse complement strand
TGGCTTTGACCTCATCGGTCAACTCAAGCTGGTCCTCGAGAAAGTCATCAATCCACGCGCGAATCTCCTCAATCTCAGCGCGCGACAATCGAGGAATCGCCGCTTCGATTTCTTGAACCGTGCTCATGGCGGCAATATATCCAACGCCCGGCCATTTGCAAAGCCGGCGTTTCTGTTTCAACGCCACCGGGTGCCCCGAAATCTGATGAAGGCGGATGCCACAGGGAAAAGCCCGTTAGGGCTGGCATATTTGTAGTTCCGATTTTCAAAATCAACCAAGCTCCGTCAGGAGCGGCATTATCGGATGGCGCGATGGGAAGATGTCGCTCCTGACGGAGCTTGTGATGTTGGTGGGCGGGGTTTCTCCAGCAAGGCCTCAAAAGTCTGCCCAGCCTGGGGCAGTAAAATCGGCTTCCCGATTACCAAAAATTCATCCCCGACAGGCAGACTCTGACTGGCGGGAAAGCTTCAATGCTTGAACGTGATCACGCTCGGGTATTCCTGCCACTCACTTGAACCTGAGTTCTCTAGCGGCATTTCGGCCACCGGATAAACAAGAGAGACGGCTGTGGCTCTACTTTCAAGAGTAGTGCAATACCAAGCACCCCCCTTATTCACTTTGAACAAGGAATGCCAAGAAGGCCTGCCATCGTTCTTGCATGAGAGTCGTTCGACAAGATAGAGCAGCCAAAAAAAAGTGCGTCTCGGATAAGAGCTGTGTCTTTAAAAAGGTTGGGGTGGTTGTCTTCAAATCGACGAAGCAATGTCCTGTCCCTTTTTCGAGTTGAGTTCAAAAGAAAGGCAAAAGCTATCTCTGCCTGCGCGCAACTACGCACAAAATCACCAGCGCATTGCCTGGCACCGGCCTGCAATTCGATTTTTGACGGAAGATCGGATTTATTCAGAAGACCTCTTACACGTGCAATTAATTGGATGCGCTTTTTGGGATCGTTCCAAAGTGCCAAACCCTCCTCTGAGTATTCAGTCAATCGAGGAATTGGCCGATCAAAAATCTCTTCAAACGCGGAGTCCAAACAGTGTATCGCAAGCGCTGGAGAGCCAGTTAGTTCTTCAACGCCGAACACGAAAACGTTCTGTGCGTCAAAATCGGTTTTCTCATTAAAAAAGACTCCATCTAAATTGTCTGATTCGCTTGTCACAGTTTCGCCCAATATGAAAGCGCTCTCTTTATCCCCTGCTGCATGTGCCTTCCACTGACAGTGCGTGTCGACAATCCAAGATGCCCGTATGGCTATTTTGCGATACATATCCTGCCCTTTTGATAAAAAAATGGGCTGTGCTTTGAAATCATAATAGGCAACAGAATGGCGCGACAACAGGTCGCAAGTTTTGCTCACAGCAAAAACCCTTTCGGCCTATTTTCCTTCAACTGACTCCGCAGTTCATCGATGTTTGGCCCGCCCGCTAAAGTAAATGACTTGTCGTAACAGATAAGGTTTTTCTCATCCGGGAGTCTGCGCAAATAACCCAACAGTACAATTGATGAGCGTTTGCACGCTCGGCACTCTAACAAGTAATTCCATCCCCAAAATACCTTGTCATCAAAATCAGCTTTCAGAATAAAGTCTGAATTTGATCCCCTATTCTGATCCCCGCAATACGCACAGTTCCAGATGGTGTCTTTGTGTGGTGATGGACCACCCTCGCTCCAAAGCCCGACCTGTGGCATGGTCTGCACGCAGAGATCCCAAGTATCAGCTGATAGAGGTATGAATCGCTTGTGTTTCAAGTAGGCTATCATGTGAGCGGCCGCTGGGTGAATTCCTACGACCACCGCCTTACCCTCGGAAGTCCTTTTCAAAATATAGCATTTGAAGTTTGATGAACACTTAACAAGCAACAAACCCGGCTCAGCGGACAAAATCACATCAATTTTTAACAAGTCGATCACGCGTCCATTTTCAGACATGTAGGTTATACCGGAGGGCGATTCATCTTTAACTTCGGCATACACCCAAGGTGCAATTTCCAACAAATCATCTGCGTTGAAATTGAAAAGCCGTTTAATTATGGATTCGTCCATTACGGGACGCCAGAGTAGGTTTGTCAGCACGGTCATGTCATAAGAGAGCTTCTCACGATAATTAGCCCAAAAATCAGTTTGCCGCATTCCCTTGTTCTTTTTCAAAAACGCAGAACAAAATGTTTCTTTTGAAACGAATCCCAAAAGTTCGTAATATGGCGCGAGAAATCGCACGGAGTCGTCGGAAGACAATTCACACATGCTTTTATTCATTGTGGCCGAAACCATTCCGGCTATTGCTTCATCTTGACGTAGGATTGAAAAGAGCGATGCGATACCAAGCCACGAGCTCCCACATTGTGGGACCGAGAGTTTTTTTACAGAATCCGATCCTGGGTGAATATGCGATTGAATTGAAATGTCGAGAAGCTCCGCTTCAGACAAGTGAGGCCATTTATTCTTCGCAGTGTTATATTCAGATCTTGCCTGGTCTGTGGGATTTGAAGTTGCTCCGAAAAATGGTTTTTTCAAAAAATCCCCTAGTTTCATATTTATTCCTGCTGAACCTGTTTCTTCTACTCGAAGGAGTCCTCGATTTTGGCCACTACTGCTGATTCCTACCGGCCACCGAACCCCAGCTGCCGCAGTTGCTCCACCGAGGCGCTGCCCGTCGTGCCTAGTTGATGCACCACAATGGAAGCGGCCAGGTTCGCAAGTTCCATGGCTTCACGCAACGAGGCTCGGGCGGCCAGCGCGGCGAGGAGATTGGCCGAGACTGAGTCGCCGGCCCCTACAATGTCAATCTCGCCGCGCACCGGCAGCGAAGGCACGTGCTCCGATTGACCATCCGGCGCGGCGCCGACAATGCCCCGCTCAGCCAGTGTCACAAACACCGGGCGGCCATTCTGGCGGGCCAATCCCACGGCAACCGCCGCGATGTCGCTGATGGCGGAGGAAGGTTGGGTGCCCGTGAGCGCCGCCAGTTCGGCGGCGTTCATTTTGAAAAGGACTGGCGGAAAACCCCGCAGGCTGTGCCGGTTGTCGGCCAGAATCAACCGTTGCGGTTTCTCCCTGGCGATCGTTCCGAGCGTGGCGAGGACGCCAACCGTCAGCACGCCGGTTTCCGGTTCGTCCACCTGCCCCAACAAAGCGAGGGCGTCCACGGCGTTGGCGACCGCAGTCACCGCAGCGCTCAAGCATCCGGACAAAGCCGCCGGCGTGGGCGTCCAGTTCTTCTGGTCCAGCCGGTTCAATTCGCGCGGCGATTTGCCCGGTTCGAGGATCAGCGGTTTGCAATAGGTAAAGGTGTGCCGTTCGCTCGTTTGAAGGAAGTGATCCAGACGCACACCCGGTTTCGCGGCCAGCGCCCGGCAAAGCTCGTAACCCTCGCCATCCTCGCCCGCGAAACCCACCGGGTAAATCGTGCCCACGCCGAGCGCGATGAGATTGTTCAACACCGTACCCGCGCCGCCGGGTTGGGCGCGAACGTTCGTCACGTTGTAAACGGGCAGACCGGTTTCAATCGAAGTTTCCGTCCGGGCCGGATCAATTTCCAGGTAACGATCCAGACAAAAATCACCGACCACGGCGACGCGGAGCCGGGAGTATTTCGCCGTGATAGCCTCGAAACGGTCGGCGTTCATGGCCCTCAGCTTTGGAAAATGCGCTCAAGCAACGGCGCGGCATCGCGATAGTCGGGAATGACAATGTCGGCACCGACCCCAAGCAATCGCTGGCGCTTCCATTCATCGAAGCGACCCGAGCCGTTGTTGGCTTCATCGCTGGCCACCGCCACGGCCAGGCCGCCGACTTCTTTCGTGTTTTGGATTTCCACGTAGCCGTCGCCGAACGAGAGGAGTTGTGCGCCGGGAATCGAGTTCTCGCGCAGGATGCGCTCGATGACCATCTTCTTGGAGAAATT
>JANYBF010000615.1 GCA_025360895.1 Verrucomicrobiota bacterium | reverse complement strand
CTCGGCGATACCAGTCAGCGGGCGTCGCGTTGGCCAGTGTTTGGTGCGGACGGAAGTTGTTGTATCCATCGAAATACAATCGCAACCCCCGTCCCGCCGCCAAGCCGTCGCCGTAGTCGTTGAGATAAACGTCCTCATACTTCACGCTGCGCCACAATCGCTCGATCATCCGGTTGTCGATCCAGCGTCCGCGACCGTCCATGCTCACTTCCACCCCGGCCGATTGCACCGCGTCCACGAAGCCCGGGCTGGTGAACTGCGAGCCCTGGTCGGTGTTCGAGATCAGCGGGGCCACTCCGGCGTGAGCCAGCGCCTGCTCCCAGGCCCGGATGCAAAACTCCGCCTCCATCGTGTTGCTCAACTCCCACGCCAACACATACCGGCTCCACCAATCCATCACCGCCACCAGATACATAAACCCATGCTGCATGGGAATATACGTGATATCGCTGCACCACACCTGGTTCGGCCCGTTGATCTCCACGTCCTTCAGCAGGTACGGGAAGATCTCGTGACCAGTGCCCGGTTGGCTGAGCGAGCGACGCGGGTAAATCGCCTCGATCCCCATCACCCGCAAGAGCCGCATGACCCGCTTGCGGTTCACTTCGTGGCCCTGCCGTTTCAGTAGCACCACCAGCCGTCGGCTCCCGTAGACCGGGTGCTCCAGGTGCATCTGGTCGAGCACTCGCATCAGCTTCAGGTTCGCTTGGGTTTCGGGGCATGGGTGGTAGTAGTAGGCCGTCCGACTCATCTCCAGCAACTCGCACTGCCGTCGGATGCTCGGCTCGGCCTGGGCTTCGATCAGCGTTCGTCGTTGAGCGAGAGGCCCAACTGCCTGCACTTTTTTTCAACCAGTCCAGATCGACCGTCAACTGCCCGATCTTTTGATGCAGTTGCGCGATCGTTTTCTCGCTCTCATCAGGGGCTTGCACCCCGCGTTCGAAGATCTCCGGCAACCGATCCACAACGATCTTCTTCCATTGCGTCACCAGCAACGGATGCACCTGGTGCTCCCGCGCAATCTGCGACGTGGTTTTGACTCCCATCAATGCCTCAAGGCCTACCTTCGCCTTCAAGGCTCCGCTATACCGTCTGCGTTTTTGTTTCATCGATCTGCTCTTTCTCACATCGAGCAGCCCTCGAAAAGCCTAGCTTAGCTACTGGTCTTAATTTTGGGGTCCACCTCAGAATTGTAGAACCATTCTCCGGAACTTCAGTTGGTTTATTGTAATATTCGCAATTCTGGCTCATCGGTAGGCGGCTCGCATTAACTAGGAGTATTCAAATCTATCTCAATCGTAAATTGGCCAAAACTCCGGCTATGCGGGCACGATTGGAGATACGATCGCATGAAGTTGATGAATCGCTTGAACGTTCGTGACATTGCAGTACCGGTGCGCTTGGCTTTAACGGACAGCCTGCTTCCACAAGGAGACCTGACCAACCAGTTCATCGCTTTACTTGACTTCATTTCTCCGCCAAAAGCGGCGAACCCTGTGTTTTCTTTCTGCAAGCACTTTGCAAGGAAATGGCATGGGGCATTGCACATTGCAAAAACGCCCCATCAGCTTTCACAGAAAGCCGCCACTTTGTTTTGGTATGGTGATTGCAAAGAGTGAGTTATGAGAAAAGTGTTTACCAAAGCGGAGTGCGATCAAGATTGGGTTTCGTCGCGGCCAAACATCAAAGTCACATCCTTTCCGGTTTAATCACGTCAGCTCCGTATGGAAACCGGCGAACAACCCTTCCGGAGCGAATTGTTCAGTGTTGATTTGCTCCAACGTCATGCGCGGCAATTGGCCCAAGAACATCGCGCCATCACTTGGAAAGGGCCAAACCGTCTCCTCTCGCGACTCGCCGCCAACGCAAAGCTGCTACACGATTACAACGAACAAACGCTGCTGGTTGAAAAAAAACGGCGCGTAACACCAGCAGCGGAATGGTTGCTGGATAACTATTATCTAATCGAAGAGCAGATTCAATTGGCGCGACGCCATTTGCCGCGAGGTTTCAGCCGCGAACTCCCGTATTTGACCGGTGGTCGTTCCGGGAATGTTCCCCGTGTTTATGAACTCGCCCGGGAACTTATCTCACACGTTGACGGGCGCATTGACGCGGCTCACCTGACAAGCTTCATCACCGCCTATCAGGAAGTCACGCCATTGAAACTGGGCGAGCTATGGGCCATTGCGGGCACCGCCTTCCTTCGAGAAAGCGAGCGCACTCCTCCCTCCGTCTGACATTGACTGTTCGGGTTGGTTCTATTGGCATTAGCCACGGATTGGTTTGACCATCCAGACCGCAGTCAATGCTAAGACTTATGTTTCCTAGCTGGCTTCTCAGGCTGAGCTTTCGATGCTTGTGCTGCCGGGGAGGGAAACCTCGCCCTGTTGATCGGCGGGAGTGGCTGGAGGAGCCGCTCTCGGCAATCAACTTCCCGCTTTCGGCCGCCGCCAGGTTCGGGAACGGATTCTGCGTGGGGATTCACAGGGCGATGGCCCGTCCATTGGTTGGTTTTCTGCGGGTCGAGGAACCGTTAACTCTTCCTATAAGAATAGTGCCAAGATACGCACTTGGTTATCGTCGTGAAACAAATGGGTTGCCTTGGATGTAGAACCGCAAAAGCCGTTTTGCCCAACGTCCCGCGTAGTCTACGCCGATCCGCGGCCGTTTGATGATCACCAAAGGCTCGGCCTTGCTGGTCATGATGGTGGCGCGGTTTTCGTAGCGGCGCATGACGACTTCCAGCAAATACTCGGCGCTGTGCTTGGGCAGACTTTTGAGTCCCATGTCATCAATGATGACCAGATCGGGCTTGAGGTATTTGCGAACCGTG
>JANYBF010000599.1 GCA_025360895.1 Verrucomicrobiota bacterium | reverse complement strand
GATCCGCGGGTGGTCTATGACCCGTCGGTGCAACGCTGGTTCGCCGCGCAAATTGACTTCGATCCGAACGGCGTCATCAACACCAACCGCTTTCTGGTGGCGGTCTCCGCCAACACCGACCCGACTGGCCCGTGGAAGGCGGTGGCCATCCCCAGCGATCCGGGCGGGAACAACTCGGCGGACTTTCCCACCTTGGGATTGGATTCGCAGGGAGTTTATCTTTCGGCCATTATGTTCGATGCAAACGGGAACTCAGTCGGGACCACTCTGTTGTCCCTGCCGAAGGCGGGCTTAATGTTGAACCCACCGGTCATCACCAATCGCACCTGGTTTGGCATCCTGAGTTACCCCAGCCGTGGTTACGTCCTGCAACCGGCGGTGTGCGTGGATGGCAGCACGGCGGGGAACGTTCTGGCCCCGGCCAGTCTGGGCTACGATTTTAACGCGGGGAGCCCCGTGACCAACACGACCTTGGTAAGCTCCACAATTCAGAATGCCGCAGGTCCGGGCAACGCTACCCTGTCCGGTTCCACTCTCATCACGGTGCCCGGCTATACCGTGCCGATCAATCCCTTCCAACCCGACGGGTCCAGCAACTTGGACGATGGCGACTCACGCTTTAGCGCCAGCGTTTATCGGGTCGGGGGTGTCCTGTTCGCCGTGCATGGAACGGAGGTCAACGAACGGGCGGCGCTTCGCTGGTATCGCATCAACGCCACCAATAACGTCGTGCTCGAATCCGGCACGATTACCGACTCCACGTTGGAATTATTTTACCCTTCGATTGCCGCGAATACGAACGGCACGGTCGTCATCGGCTGTAATGGCAGTGGTCTCTCGTCGTTTGTGAGTTCTTACGCGGTGGTCGGGCAGACGGTCAATGGCGTGACCACGTTTGGGAACCTGCTGTTGCTGCATTCGGGGACCACCAGCTACCAGGATACGCCCGGTCAGGATCCCAGTACCTACACCAGTCGCTGGGGCGATTACAGCGCCACGTCGGTGGATCCCTCCGATCCAAATAGTTTCTGGACGATCCAGATGTATCCCTCCGGCCCGGCAGTTTGGTCCACGCGGATCACCCAACTCTTGACCGTTCCCGGTCCAGTGCGGCTGACCGTCAGTTTGACCGGCACTAATCTGGTGGTTTCCTGGCCTGGCTCGGCCGCGCTGCTTCAGTTGCAGTCCACCACCAATGTGACTCCGGTTTCCGTCTGGTCGCCAGTAACCCAGACGCCGGTCACGACGGGCAATGTTACCTCCGTGCAGGTACCTGCCAGCGGACAACAGCAATTCTTTCGACTAGTCGCCGCGCCCTAAAATTGAATCCCCGCCGTCTCCCAATTCGAGTATGAAGGGTTACAAACGGTTCTTAAATGGCATGGTCAGGCGAGCGGATTATTCCAGAATCACAAGTATAAAAATCCCGACTGGAAACTGTCTGACCTCGCTTCGGCAGCGCTGGCCGAGCCGATGCGCGACCACCCTCGCCCTGTTCACCGTCGCTGCGACGGCGGCCGAAACTTCCTACCCGCTCGAAGTTCTCCCATCAGAACACCGGCGCATGACGGATCCGCAGACCGGGGCCGAGTTGTTGTTTCTCACCACGGCACCGGGGAACGACGCGAATCTCTATTTCCACGAATACTCCTGGCTGGCCGACGAGTCGGTGATTCTTTTCAACTCGTCCCGCACGAACGGCGGACTGATGGGTTACGTGACCGCGACTGGCGAATTGATCCGCCTCACCACACCGCAAGGCGGCTTGGGCGGGGCCACTGCGGCGGCCAAGGGCAACGCTTTTTTTGCCGTGCGCGGACGCGCCATTGTAGAGATCAAACTTGCCATCGAACTGTCCCCGGCCCCGACAACGCGGCCTTCGCGAGTCACGGCCACCGAGCGCGTGCTTTGCACGCTGAGGGACGGCGGCCCCGCCACTTCGCTCAATCCGAGTTGTGATGGGAAGTATGGGGCACTCGGCGTCAGCGGTTTTGCCGACGCAACCCGAGGCCCCGCCATCTGCAAGGTCAACCTCAAGACTGGAAAGCTCAGCGAGGTTTGCCGCCTACCGCAACAGCCGGCCTTTGGCGGGCATGTGCAATGGAGCCGGACAAATCCCAATTTGATCAGTTTTGCCGGTGGTCGCGGCCCTACCGGCGATGTCGCGGGTCCAAGCCATACTTCCAAGGGACCGGAGGATTACGCGGGCCGCGGACAACGGTTATGGGTGGTGGACATTCGCGAGGGAATTCCCCGCAACGTTTACCTGGCTGAGGAGGGTGAACTCGTCACGCACGAATCCTGGTGGGTCAACGACCAGCTTCTGTTCTGCGGCGGCAAAGGTCAAAAACCGGTGGAACTCTCCCACGTCAAAGCGCTGAACATTTACTCGGGCGAGGTTCGCATCGCCGGCGCCGGTGCCGGTTGGCCCGAAGCCACTGCCGAAGGCGCAGCGCACTTGAACTGGTGGCACGTCGCTGGCAGTGGAAACGGACGATGGATTGCCGCCGACAACTGGCACGGCGAAATCATGCTATTTGAGGGCAAGACCACACGTCCCCACCTGCTCACCGCCGGTCATCGCACCTATGGCAAAGGCGATCACCCGCACGTGGGCTGGGACCGCAAAGGCGAGAAAGTTGTCTTTGCCTCAAACATGCTTGGCGATGTCAACGTCTGTGTCGCCACGATCCCGAAGGCGTGGCAGGATGCCGTCTCCGCAAATGATGATGGCCTGAGAACGAAGCGCAAGTAACGCGGCCGGTTATTGGAAACATCCTCGTGAAACTAATTTTCGCCATCGCGGCTCTGAGTTTTTTTGCGACGGGCATCGGCATCACCACACAGCAGGACAACTTCGAGTTATTGCAAGCCCAAGCCCAGGCCGTTTACGCCAAAGGCAAACCTGAACCGGCAGTTACCTTGGCGAGCCGGGCCATCGCCCTCGAACCGCAGAATCCACGCGGTTATTATGTCCGCGCCCGCTTTTACGAAGAGAACCGCGAGCCAGCCAAAGCCATCGCCGATTACGATCAAGTCATCAAACTCGACCCGCGCCTCCCCGACGCCTGGCAACACCGTGGCGGCGAACATTTCAAACTTGGTCATATCAAGGAATCCATCGCCGACTTCGACCAGTTCATCGCGTTGGTACCCCAGCAAGCGCCGTATCATTGGCAACGCGGGATTGCGCTGTATTACGCGGGGCGCTTTGAGGAGGGACGGAAGCAGTTTGAGTTGCATCAGACCGTGAATCCCAATGACGTGGAAAATGCGGTCTGGCATTTCCTCTGTGTCGCCCGCACCAACGGACTGGAAAAAGCCCGGGCCGCGCTCATCCCGATCAAAGGTGATGCTCGCGTACCGATGACGGAAGTCCACGCGTTGTTCGCGGATAAAATCAAACCCGAGGAGGTTTTGAAGGCGGCCAGTGCCGGCAATTCGCCGCCCGGGCAACTCAACCGTCAGCTATTCTACGCCCACCTGTACCTTGGTCTGTACTACGAAGTGCTCAAGGATGACGAACAGGCCCGGGAACATATCACCATGGCCGCCGGAAAATACCGAACCGACGATTACATGGGCGACGTGGCGCGGGTTCATCTGCAATTGCGGTGGCCGAAGTAAAAGTAGATGGGAGAAGGGAGGGCGACCGATCAGCCCATGGGCAAACAGCGAACGGCGCCGTAGCCCTCGATGGGAGAAGGCGAGTTTCCTTGAAAATCGTTACCACCGCTCCGCCGCCTCACGTCGGCGGCTACAGCAGCAACGGCTTGACCACTTTGCCGCTTACATCGGTGAGGCGATAATCGCGACCTTGGAAGCGGAACGTCAACCGCTCATGGTCAAAACCGAGTTGGTGCATGATCGTGGCTTGGAGGTCGTGAACATGCACCTTGTCCAAGGCCACGCTGAAGCCGAGTTCGTCGGACTCCCCATAGGTGAAACCGCCCTTCACGCCACCACCAGCCATGACCATCGTGTAGCAATCGGGATAATGATCGCGCCCGAGCACATCGCCTTTGGCAGTGCGGCCTTCCCGGAAGGGCGTACGACCAAATTCGCCGCCCAAGACGATCAACGTTTCGTCCAGCAGTCCGCGTTGGCGAAGGTCCTTGATGAGCGCGGCGACGGGCTGATCCATGGTCGCGCATTTCTTCGTCAGCCCGGCACGGATGTCCTCCGCGGGATTGGTGCCGTGAAAGTCCCAACCCCAATCGAATAATTGCACGTAGCGCACGCCCTGTTCGACCAGGCGGCGGGCGAGCAGACAATTATTGGCGAAACTCGACTCGCCCGGTTTGGCACCGTAAGCCGCAATGGTCTGGGGGGATTCCCGTGTGATATCCATCACTTCGGGAACGGACATTTGCATCCGATAAGCGAGTTCGTATTGGGCAATGCGCGTCTGGGTTTCCGGGTGGCCCAGTTCCTTGCCTTGGATTTGGTTCAAATCGCGCAAGGTATCGAGGCTCAGGCGCCGGACTTCGCGATCCAAGCCTTCCGGATCGGAGGCATAGAGGACGGGATCACCTTTCGACCGGCATTGCACGCCCTGATAGACGGAAGGGAGAAAACCGCACCCGAAGGAATTCTTCCCGCCGTTGGGCTGCACCCCGCTCGAGATCAGCACGACAAAGCCCGGCAGGTTTTCGTTTTCCGTACCCAAACCATAAGTGACCCACGCACCCATTGAGGGCCGCCCCGACCGTGGCGAACCGGTATAAACCAGCAACTCCGCCGGCGCGTGATTGAACTGATCAGTGTTCATCGAGCGAATGACGCACAATTCGTCCGCCACTTCGTGCAGATGCGGGATGGCATCGGACAACCAGACGCCGCCCTGGCCGTACTGCGCGAAGGTTCGGGGCGTGCCCAGCAATTTGGGGACACCCGACGTGAAGGCGAATCGTTTACCCTTCAGAAACGCATCCGGGCAATCCTGGCCATCCCGTTTCACCAACTCCGGCTTGTAATCCCATAGATCGAGGTGCGGCGGCGAACCGGTGAGATGCAGGTAGATGACGTGTTTGGCTTTCGCGGCGAAATGGGGCAGCCGGGGCGCGAGGGGCTCAACCGCTTTGGCAATGCCGGCGACCAGATCATTTTTCAGCAACGTGGACAGTGCAATCGCCCCCAAGCCGGTGGCGGAGCGTTGAAGAAAATGGCGCCGAGTCAATTGCTGTAAGTGCTGTAAGTTCGGGTTCATTGGGAATGGAATTTACGGCGAACAAGCAAACTGAGCGAGCGAACCGGGAGTTCTTGTTGGCAACACTCAACGGTCAGAAATTGGCAATGTCCGTCCGCGTGTCCAGCGGTGCGATGATCCGCTGCGGCATTGTTAGTAATCGGTATCGTCATATACTAATCATCCTCGTAAAAACAGTCGCAGCTAATCGCCTGACCGCCGCAGCGGGGGCAAGGCTCAAGGTCACAGCCAATCTTATGCAAATGACCGCGGGGCGCTCCGCAATCATCGCACTTCAGATGGTCCAAATCGTCCAAACCCTCGCCATAAGGCAATCGGTCAAACTCTTGTGAATTGATAACGAAGCGTACTGGATTCACGCGCGGCTGCTTGTCGCCGTGCCAACGAGGTTCTTTGGAATTCCAAGACATACACTGGTGCCTAACGTTTCATCAAAGTCTCGTCGAGATTCAGCAGCACGTTGCCGACGAGCGTCCAGGCCGCCAATTCTGCAACGTCGGCACCTTCAGGCGCGGCGCCGATCGGTTTGGTGGCCACGTCCTTTGCCTTGACCGGATCGTTCACGAATCGTTCCCTAGCTTTTTCATACAGTTCGAGCGTTTTGGAAAGCTCAGCCGTGGTTGGCGGGCGACTCAAGCAGAGGAGAAAGCCATCACGTGCTTTGTCCGCTAGCGTGGGGCCGGCCTCGTTCATCCGACGCGCCAACGCCTGCGCGGCTTCGATGTATACGGGGTCGTTTAAAGTCACCAGTGCTTGCAATGGCGTGTTCGACCGTTCGCGCCGTACGGTGCAAACTTCACGATTGGGCGCATCGAAGGTCGCCATGGACGGGTACGGATTGGACCGTCGCCACGTAGTGTAGAGTGCCCGGCGATAGCGATCCTCCCCCGGGCTGGTTTCCCAATCGGTGCCACTGCCAAAGGCGGCACTAAGTCCGAGCTTCGGTTGCGGGGGCTTGACTGGTGGCCCATACATTTTGTCACTGAGCAGACCGCTGATGAACATCGCCTGATCCCGGATCATTTCGGCCGAGAGCCGGAACCGTGGCCCACGCGCCAGCCAGCGATTTTCCGGATCCCGAGTTTCCAGATCGGGTGTAACGCGCGACGATTGACGATACGCCGCCGAAGTAACCATCAACTTGAGCAGATGTTTGGTGTCCCACTTTTGCTCCATGAACTCCGTAGCCAACCAATTAAGCAATTCCGGATGCGAGGGGGCTTCGCCTTGCATGCCAAAATCCTCACCCGTTCGGACGATGCCGATGCCGAAGATCGCTTCCCATAAGCGATTGACGGCCACGCGCGCCGTCAGCGGATTATTCGTATCCACCAACCAGCGGGCCAGCGCCAGTCGGTTGGGCGCAACTCCATCCGGCACGGGTTGAAAAGCGGGCGGCAGACCCGCGGTAACTTCCGCGCCCAGATCGAGGAAGTTGCCGCGATGTTGCAAATGCGTCGTGCGCCGTTTGTCTCCGGCCAACTCGCGCAGAATCGGCACGGTCGTGTAGGGCTTCACTTCCTCAAGTTGGTTCTTCAGGCTGGCGAGCTGCCCGCGCTCGGCGGCCAAGGCCGGAGCAATGGTGAGATGATACCGGGTGACTTCGTTGCGTTCGGAGTCCGAACGTTGGTCGGAGGTTTTGTTGAGGATGGCTAGGATTGGCACGGGTGTACGACCGTACTCGGCGGCGCGCGGATCGGAGGTGGTGGCAAACCGAAACCGGCCCAGCGTGGCGTACTCCTGTTTGGCAAGGTGTTCGATGGTGAGCGTCAGTCTGGATTTGGCGGGGAGTTCAACGGGCGACTTGGGCACAAGCGTCAGCGCGTGGGCCTGGCCGAACTGGGGCGCGATGGCCCAGCCTTTTTCGTTCCCGTCCTTGTTGTCCAAGATGCTGGTGGCCGCGAACTTCTCCTGCGCATGGTCGGCATACGCCGTCGCAAATGTGATCGCGCGCGGGCCGCTCCCGGCGAATTCGGAGCTGGGATTCGGGGCGTCTTTCACTTCCTGCTGCCAGACCGGTTCCCGCTTGTCATCCAGCAGCGCCAGCTTGAACCCACTCAACCGGGCGGCGGATTCGCCGTCGGTTCGGTTCCACAACACGATTCGATCGACGGGTTGCGACGTTTTAAGATCTAGTTCCCACCAGGGATCGGTCGAACTTGCCGTGTGCGTCGTGGACTTGGCTTCGGCAAAGTTGCCATTGGTGTTGCCGTCAATCGCAAGGTTGGCGGGACCATCGAATGCCGTGCTGCTCTGCGTGGCTTCGCCCTGCAATGAAATATTGTTCGTGCCATGAAAGACCTGC
Organism: Verrucomicrobiota bacterium; assembly: GCA_025360895.1. Classification (GTDB taxonomy): domain Bacteria; phylum Verrucomicrobiota; class Verrucomicrobiia; order Limisphaerales; family JADLHS01; genus JADLHS01. Next base: position 1,766 of record JANYBF010000599.1, on the reverse strand, counting down.
ACCTCGGCCAGAGAGAGAATCTTTTCATTGCCGGGAATTTCGATGCGGAGAAAGCGTCCGGACAATTGCGTTCCGACCGGCGGGGTGACGTTGGCAAGCACACGGGAAATGACGAAGTTTCCTTCGGCATGACCCGGACCTTTGGCGGGCAGGCTGTCATCTGGCAACGTTTCCAGCCGTAGCGCGGTCAACGTGGTGTTCGTCGTCACGGGAACTTCAACTGTGTAGATGTCCGTCTTGCCACCCCGGGCCACGCGAATGTCGCCGTCCGGGCTTCGGGTCACGACCGCAGCCGATTTGGATTTCACTTCGGCGGGAATGACGATCTCCCATTTAAGTTCCTGAACCAAACTTTTTTCCCAACCCGCCTGCGCTTCCGTCAACTGCGGGGTGACGGTCTGGGTGGTTTTTTCGAGCCGGGTAATCTGCTCGCTCAACGATTGTCGCTGGAGCTTTTGCTCCGGGGTGTAAAGAGATAGGAAGGGACTTTCATCCGTCCGGTCGGCGTCCTCGGTGTTGTTCAAGACGGCGAAGAGACGGAAGTAATCTTCCTGCGTGATCGGATCGTATTTGTGCGTATGACACTGGGCGCAGGCCATCGTGGTGCCCATCCAGACGGCCATGGTGGTGTTCACGCGATCAACGATGGCCACGTTCCGATACTCCTCATCGCTGGTGCCGCCTTCATTGTTCGTGAGCGTATTTCGGTGAAACCCGGTGGCAATGAGTTGCTCCTCCGTCGGCTCCGGCAACAGATCGCCGGCGATCTGTTCGAGCGTGAATTGATCGAAGGGTTTGTTCCGGTTCAGCGCCCGAATGACGTAATCCCGGTACGCCCAGATGGTCCGCGGCGGGTCATCGGCGTAGCCCGCCGAATCCGCATAGCGCGCCTGGTCGAGCCACAATCGCGCCCAATGCTCGCCAAAAGTTTGCTTGGCCAACAACCGATCCACCAATCGTTCGTAGGCCCCGGGCTTTCGATCGTTCAGAAACTGCGCGACCTCATCCAGCGATGGCGGCAGCCCGGTCAGGTCGAGGGATAAGCGGCGAATGAGCGTGGTCCGATCCGCCGCGGGCGATGGTTTGAGCTTTTCGCGTTGCAGGCGATCCAGGATAAAGAAATCTATTTCGTTGCGCGTCCACGCCTTGTTTTGCACGCGAGGCAAAACGGGGCGAACCGGTTTGACGTAGGACCAATGACGGGAATAGCCAGCCCCCTGTTTGATCCAGGCTTTCAGCAACGCGATGTCCGGCTTGGTCAGTTTTTTGCCGGAGCTTGGCGGCGGCATTTTATCATCGAGATTATCGGTCGTGATGCGTTTGAGCAGTTCGCTTTTGCCGGGTTGACCCGGCACGATGGCGCGATAGCCGCCGAGGTCAACCTCGGCGCCCTCCAAGGTGTCAAGTCGTAGACCATCTTTTCCGCCCTTGCGTTCCTTGGCGTCGGGGCCGTGACATTTGAAACAGTTCTCGGAAAGGAGGTGACGAATATCGCGATTGAAATCAACAGCCTCACCAGCCTGGCCAGCGGGCCCCGCCAGAAACAGCAGCCCACTGAGTAGCATCAAAGAGTGCTGCTTTGTCTGTTGTCGGAATACGGGAGGTTCGCCGGTGAACACGCGTAATCCATAGCGTAAGAGTCATTGCATTGCAAGAAACCGAGCTGGCTGGTAGTGGGTCAGTTGGGAGCGCCGGGCATTGCTCGGCGGACAAACAAGAATTCGGCTCCTGCCGAGCAATGCCCGACGCTCCATCGAAAATCATAC
>JANYBF010000577.1 GCA_025360895.1 Verrucomicrobiota bacterium | reverse complement strand
GATTCACTCGACCAATCCGTGCAGCGAATATGTTTTCCTCAACAACACCGCCTGCAATCTCGCCTCGCTGAATCTGATGAAATTCAAGCGCCCGGACGGCAAGTTTGACATTGAACGCTTCAAGGCCGCCATCCGCATCTATATCACCGCGCAGGAAATCCTCGTGGACAATGCCTGTTATCCCACGAAGGAAATTGCCGAGAACTCGCACATCTTCCGCACGCTCGGGCTCGGCTTCGCGAATCTTGGCTCGCTTTGCATGAGTTACGGTTTGCCCTACGACAGCGATGAAGGCCGGGCGCTCGCCGGTGCCATCACGGCAATCATGACCGGTCACGCCTACGAGCAAAGCGCCGAACTCGCCGGGGCCATGGATCCGTTCCCCGGCTATCGCGACGCCCGTTGCGCTCATGTCAGCAAGCCCGCGAAAAAAGACAACGTGGATTCCATGCTCGGCGTCATCAAGCTTCACCGTACAGCGGTTGAGGAAATCCATCCCAGCGCGGAATTTGGTTATCTCAAGGAAGAAGCCCGCCGGTGTTGGGACCGCGCGTTGGCGCGCGGCAAGCAGGTCGGCTATCGGAACGCGCAAGTCACCGTGCTCGCGCCGACCGGCACGATCGCGTTCCTCATGGACTGCGACACCACCGGCATCGAACCGGACATTGCGCTGGTGAAATACAAACTGCTCGCTGGTGGCGGTATGTTGAAAATTGTCAACCGTACCGTGCCCGAAGGCTTGCGGCGGCTCGGCTACAATCCCAAAGAAATTGAGAACATCATCGCGCATGTCGAAAAGTTCGACACGATTGAGGACGTCGAAGAAAATGGGGAAACGGTTCGCAGCGGATTAAAACCCGGGCATCTGCCGGTGTTTGATTGTGCATTCAAGCCGTTCCGCGGCCAGCGCAGCATCGGTTACCTCGCGCATCTCAAAATGATGGCGGCGGCACAGCCGTTCATCAGCGGTGCAATTTCCAAGACGGTCAACATGCCCACCGATTGCACGATTGATGAAATCCGCAATACCTACATTGAGGCGTGGAAGATGGGGCTCAAGTGCGTGGCGATTTATCGCGATGGTTCAAAGCGTTCGCAACCGCTCAACACGAAGAAAACGAACGAAGCGGGCGACAAAACCGCCATCCCCGCCGCAGTTACGCTCGATTCGCGCATTGAGGAACTTGAAGTCGAGATCACCCAGTTGCGCCTCGAATCCGGCAAACCTTTGCGCCGCCGCCTCACCGACACCCGTACGGCGCTGACGCACAAGTTCGACATCGCCGGCCACGAAGGCTACCTCACCGTTGGCCTGTTTGCCGATCATCAGCCCGGGGAATTGTTCATTACGATGGCCAAGGAGGGCTCGACCATCGGCGGTTTAATGGACAGCATTGGCACGTTGACCAGCATGGCGCTGCAGTACGGTGTACCGCTCGAGGCGCTCGTGCGAAAGTTCGCGCACCAGCGGTTCGAACCAAGCGGTTTCACAAAAAATCCCGAAATCCGCAACGCGTCTTCCATTACCGACTACGTCTTCCGCTGGCTGGCCATGCAGTTTGTCCCCGGCTATCGCGAGGCGAACCTCGCCCCACGCAACCAACCTGAACTCGCAATCCCCGGCTTGCTCGAGGAGCTAAAAAAAAAGATAAACCGGCCGGTGCCGGAACTCCCGATCGCCGAAGACACTGATGTCTTCGACATCGAGGAAACCGTTGGCAACAGTAATGGCCACCAGCAGGTTGGACAAAAGGTAATGTCGCTGAGCGATTCCGTGGCCCATTTTCAACAGGACGCGCCGACGTGTCCCAACTGCGGCCACATGGCCGTGCGCAATGGGGCGTGCTACAAGTGCCTGAACTGCGGAGAGAGCTTGGGTTGCAGTTGACAACATACACATACGCTCACAGGGCTAATACCATTTTACACCTTGCTTGAGAAAGGCTGAAGCAACGTGATCATATACGGCTTATCTCTTAGAGCCTGTTTGAAAACCCGCCCGGTGGGGGGCACCGGGCCTACAACGATCAACGATGCTGGCCAATTCCTGTAGGCCGCGTACCCTCACGCGGCGGCGGGTGAGAGTTTTCAAACAGGCTCTTAGAAAGCAAGCACATTAAATTGGGCAACAGGTGCTTCGGCACCAGTCCCAGCAGCGCAAACGGCGATAGCGGCTGCCGTCGTCAACAGTCTGAAAATATCGGTTCGTGCAATCATGGTTTATTTATGCAAGTTGACGGTAACCGGGAGAGGGTGCTTTTCGAGCTTCTTCTCCATGAACGCCCAAACAACTGGTTATTGCTGGCGGAGCTAGGCACGAGTGGAGTTTGTTGGATAGTTACGAATGCGTCAATGTATCGCGTTGGCAGACGTTGCAACTTGGATGGAGCGCCCCAAAGAAGCCCGAATGGCGCTCACCCTTCCACCGGCACCACCAGCTCGGGCGTGCGGGCCGGCCTAGCCCAATCAACCGGCAAACATGATTAGCCCTTTATTCCAGTCCGCCGACTTTGTTTTCGTGGAAAAGATTCCGGACCAGTTCGGGAAAACCGCAACCCGCGCAGGCGGTGTTCGCATGGTCACAAAAATCCCGCACAATTTGCAGCAAGCCTTGCTGCTCGCCGGCGGTTCGTTCTGCTCCGGTGCGGAGAGTTGACCGGCCCAGCAAGCGTTGTCGCGCCAGGCGCAATACGGCATTATCTTCGCCGGCCGGCCAGGCCGCGTTGCGCTTTTCAATTTCCAAACGGAGCTTTTCGTTTTTACCGGCGGCCGCCCGCGTCCATAACCACGGTAGAATGACGTTTACCGCCAGGTCCGTGACGCGCTTTTCGCCGAGCAATGGTTGCGGTTTCTGCATCCGCGCCGAGCGAAACGTCCAATGCCACGACCAGTAGTCGTCGCCCGCCACCTGCAAAATGTTCGTCAATGAATCGAGCAGTTTCTTGTCGGGAATAACCGCGCCGGCCCATCGTTCAATGCGGGCGGTCAGATTGCCGGCTTGGGCCCAATGCGCCGCCAGCGCCAGCCGGCGCTGCGGATGATTCGCCGGGCGCAGGCCATGAAAGCGCCAGAGTTTCCGCGGCAGCGTGGCATCCGCGAATTCCGCGCGTTCGCGCCACCAGCAATCCCAGACCCGGCGCAAATAATCATCCGCGCCCGCTGGCCGACGACTCAGCTCCGCCGGCAGCAATCCACTGAGGCCGAGCAATCGAGCTTGAAGGGTCAGCAGCGAATCTGCGCCCGGCAACCATCGCGGGCGCAGTTCGGCCAGCGATTGCATCGGCCAGAAGTTGTGTTTGTAGCCGAGCGCGCGGAACAAACCTTCCCACAGCGATTGTTCCCAGCCGACATGTTGGGCGCGGGCGCGAAAGGCCGCCGCCTTGTTTTGCAGCCGGACGTGCGCCGCCGCGCGCAACAATTCTGTCAGCGCCGTTGCGGGCAGATCGCGCAAAGGTGCCGCACATTGGCCGCGCAAATTTTCCGGGAGCAGGCGCAAGGAGGCGTGTTCGAGTTGTGAACTCAATTCGGCAAGGGTCGAGTCCAGGGCCGCGCGAAGCGGGAGAGTTGCGGCACCGCTCGCGGCGCGGTCAGCGTCCCAGACCACATGGAGCACCACATTACAGAACGCGGGGTTCTGGTCGTGTCCATGAGCCCGCCAACCACTCGTCCGCAAGTCCACCTCGACGTCGCCCGTCACGGGTGCGGCTTCGCCGAATTGCAGAACCGCCCCGCGAAAATCCGGCCCGCCCTCGACACTGGCAAAACCCGGGTGAAGCACGCGCACGCTTTGGCCGTCCAAGGTCCGCAGTTGATCGCGGCGCAAACGCTGATGCTGCCAGATCGCCTGGAGCAGCCTTTCTGGCGGCGGGTCCGCCGCGTCTTGGAAGACGGCCATCCGACCGTGGCGGGTGCGCCAGTCGGCGTAAAAACTTTTGGCAAGCTGGGTCACGCAGGATTGCTTTTGCGCTGAACCTCTCGCAAAGTCAAGCATCGGAATTAACCAGAAAAATGAATTTGTCTTTTAATTTGAAAAGCGAATTGCGGGCCTCCGGTTCAACGGCATGGCGGGTGAGCCGGATGTGGGTTTACCCAATCTGCCTCCTCGCCGGGTGTGTTGCTCTGTTTGTAGGACGAGTGGTGGCCGTGGCTGAAATAGATCCCAGGCGTGACGCCACCGTGGACGCTGTGGAACAAGTCATGCCGAGCGTGGTGAACATCGCTACGACCCGCCGGGTGCAACTCAACAACCCGCAAGACGAAGCGATCCGGCGTTACTTCGAGCTCATGCGCCGGCTTTCCCGGGGGGAGGGTTCGCCGCCGGCTGAGGAACCGATCAAGGGCATCGTCGGTTCGGGGGTCATCATTGACGAGGAAGGCTACATCCTTACGAATAATCATGTGGTCGAGAACGCGGATCGGATCCAAGTGCAACTCTGGGACGGGCGGGAGTACGAAGCTCAGCGCCTGTTGCGGACTGACCAAAAGGATTTGGCGCTGTTGAGAATTGTCCGTCAGCCGGGCGACAAGCCATTCAAACCCATCCGGCTGGCCAAGGACGATGACCTGCTCCTTGGCGAAACGGTGATCACCGTCGGCAATCCCTTTGGCCTGGGCGGATCGGTTTCGCGCGGCATCTTGAGTTCCAAAAATCGCCGGGCCATGCCGGGCAATCAGAAGCTTGATTTTCCGGACTGGTTGCAGACGGATGCAGACATCAACCCTGGCAATAGCGGCGGTCCATTGATTAATTTGCGCGGTGAACTCATCGGCATCAACGTCGCGATCTACGGTCAGGAACAGGGCATGGGCCTCGGTTTCGCCATTCCGGTGAAACAGATTTCTACCGCGCTCTCGGATTTCTTCACGCTGGAATGGACCGCTTCCCTTTGGTTCGGGGTGGGGTTGAAGGCCGCACCGTATCCGCTCACCGTGCGGGAAGTGCAGACCGGCAGTCCGGCAGATCGCGCGGGTCTGCGCGTCGGCCAGGAAATTGTCGAAGTGAATGAGAAACCCCTCCGCAGTCTGGTGGAGTTCAACCAGTTGGTGGCAGCCAGCACGAATCATGAGGCAAGCCTTACGGTGCTGGAAAACGGCGCCCGCCGCACCTTGCGCGCAGAGTTGATGCCGATGGTTGAATTCCTAAACCTTCTGCTGCAACGCCGCCTCGGCTTGTCCGTTCAAGCTCTTCCCGTGGCCAAGGCCGAGCCGTTTCCGATCAAATCAGGCGAAGGCTTGCTCGTGAGTGAAGTGGAAAAAAACAGCCCGGCCGAACGCGCCCAAATCCAGACCGGTTTTCTGCTCACCGCCATTGACGGCTACTCCGTCAACGGTTTCGTGAAAGCCGCGAATGTCCTTGGCAACAAGAAAGCCGGCGAGCGGGTCCAACTCTCGCTGATCGTTCAGCGCGGGATGAATGGGAATCTGCTGCCACCCCAGCCGGCCACCGCGAGTGTCGTCGTCCGCTGAGAGCTGAGGCGCCGTTGCCCATCCGGCTCGGTGGCGTTGACGCCTTGGTTGGTCCGTAAACTCCAACGCGAGATTCACCCGCCCGCTAGCTACGGCACGAGTCGCGCCCGATAGAGCCGCTGCTTTAAGCCCGCCGCCGACGTGTCCACCATGTCAAAATAACTGCCGGACACCACGTTGGTGCTGAGTGCCGTCCAGTTGAACAGGTTCGTCGTCGCTTCCACCGCCCAGCGCGAGCCGCCCGGCCCGAACACGCGCAACAACGTCCAACCTTCGCTGGTCCGACCCAGGAATTGCATTTGCGCCGGCGTCACCGACGACGCCTCGGCGGTGACGCGGTAATTGTCGAAGAGCATGTAATTATCGCCCGGCGCGTTGGTGTCATAAATAAACCAAACGGCGTCAATGTCGCCCAAGTTCAAGGCGGCGCTGGTGGTGGTAATCGGCTGGTTCGAGGCAAGGAGCGCGTTGTTTAGCGTGGCACTCCACCGGTTGGAAGCGAAGTTCATGGTGACGAGCAGGGTGTAATCCGCGCCCGGGGCGAATGAAATACCGGTCGCCACGAGCGTGTTCGTGCCATCGAGAAGATAATTTACGTTCGTGTAATAGTTATCGAAATCTAGGGAGAACAACCGATCCACCTGATTGTTGTAAACGCTCCAACGAAAATTATCGAACTGATTGGTCGTGGAATCTACGATGCGCATCAGTACGGAGAACTTCACGATGGGCTGGCCGGCCGCGAGCGGGTTGAAGTTCAATGGATGCCAGACAAATAAATCTTCGCCAGCGGCGGGCGCCGAGTACCCGATGTACGCCTGCTGACCTTGGCTCGCGATGAAGTTTCGGATCCCGTTGCCGCCGGAGCCATCGCCCAGCCAGCCCGCCTGCCCAACCAGATTCGAGGCCGTCGTGTAACCTTCCATCGGTTCAAACGCGCTGAAGAAAATATTCGTCGGGGCGGCAACCCCCGAGTTGTAGGCGACCAAGGAAATGGCGGTCACGCCAAACGCCCGCAGGAATCGGTGAAAGCACAAACGCGATTTCATCAGCATAAACCCCCTTGTGGCCGCTTAGCGACTGCGTTGGCCCGGACTGGCAACCGGTCCGGACTGGGGCCGCGTGGGCGACGAAGCAGGCCCGGCCGGAGCCGGGGCGGATGGGGCTTCAAACCGCTGCCCGCTTGACACAGGGCTTGGGGAAGCGGGCTGCGAGACATAACTCGGCGCGGGACGGCCCACCTCGGAACGCGAAGCAGCACTTGGCCCGCTCGGCGGCGGAGTTGAGAAAGCAGAATACGAACCCCGGCTGGTGACCGCACGTTCCGATTGGACCCGCGAAACGGGGGCAGAGGCATATTCCGTATCCGATGAGGAACTGATGCCAGACGACGGAACTGAGCGCGAAGGGACCCCGTTGCGGGGTGAACTCGCCGGAGCGCTCGCGGTCGGCGCGGGCGATGGAGTGTTCCAGACCGAGTAATCACGACCACTGGACGATCGGGTTGCACCCTTGCCGCCGATGACGACCAAGGAGCCGGCGGGGGAGACAGTGTTGCGCGTGGTGTTTTGCGGGGATACTTGAATGACGCGCGGCTGGTTGACGCGCGGAGCGGAAGCAGTCGCCGGGGCCGGGGAAACTCCCGATGGAAGTCCGGCGCCCGGTAAACTTGCGCGGCCCGGGTTGACAGAATTACCAACGACCCATGGCTGTGGATCGCGACTGGGGAGGGGTTCAACCCGCACGGCCGGCGCTCTATTCTCAATCGTCGTCGAAATGCCCGAGGCAACCGGGGACGTGATTTGAGCGGCGCCGGAATTCCCATTTGCCCGGCTTCGCTCGATGCCGGCTTCGCCGCGCCCGCTCCGCGCGATCGGATTATTGGCCGCGTTTTGCGGAATACCTGAGACGGTTCGTTGGTTAGCGCGCGGTGAACCACTCCGCACCGGGGTGTCCATGCGAACCTCACTGCTGCCTTTCAGCGGTGTCAATGCAGGGCGATGCACGGCCAGCGTGCGACCATCCTGGGCAACTCGTTCATTGCGTGAACCAGCGACGGCCTGATCACGAAGATTGACGGTCCGAACCTCGGTGTGGGTGTACTGACGAACGCGGTCGACGGCGATGCCACGGTTGATGACCGTGTTGTTATTACCACTGCCATAATTATTGATGATGGTGGTATTGTTATAAATCTGTGTCACCTGATTCCCTGGTACGCGATATTGATAAGGTCGCGCGGCGCAAAAACCTCCCCACGGCACAAAGGTGTAACAACTGGCGGCGAGGCCAAAGCCAAAACCAATCCCCACGGAACTGCCATAATACGTGAACCCAAAGCCCGCTTGGTAACAAGCCGCCGGTGGTAACGGCGCCCAGCCACAGTAAGTGCCGCTATACCGCCAGTTCACCCAGGACGGCGCCCAAACGGTGTCCGGCCACCAGCACCAGCCCCGGGACGGATCCGAGAACCACCGACCATAATGAAACGTGGTCGCGCCCCACGAATAATCCGAGAGCCAATACCAGCCGGCGTCGGTGTAAATCCAGCGCCCCCGATCGCCGTAGGGTTGCCAGTTACGATTGCCAACGACGACCGTCGGTTGCCAGCAGCGGCCGTAGCCTTCGATTTGAATCCAGTTGCCGTACGGAGCCAACGAGTCGTAGAAATAATTATTGGCAACGATCGGCGGTTGCGCTTCCGCCCCGGATGCGGCGGCGGGCGCATTTACGTAGCTTGGCGCCGCTGCGATTGGTTCGGGCTCAGGTGTGACGACCGGCTCCGGCTTCGGCGCCGCAGCTTGTGCCAGATTCGCCCCCGACAATTTCAACCCTTGATCGTGCTGCATCATGGTCGTGATGACAGTGCTGGGAACGCCGATGTCGTTGAGGTAAACAATTTCCTCAGAGTCGAGGTTGAATGGCTTAACCGAGTTCGTTACAAAAGTTAGCATCACGTTCTCGTCCACCCCGGACTGCGCGAGCTTGATCACTTTCGCGAGCGGCGTGGCGGGGAGGATGTTCGGCGGGAGCGCCGGTTCCGCGCTCGGGACGGGCAGTGCGGCGGCGGTTTCCGTCGGCGCGGGTCCGGGATTGTTGTCTCCGGCGGTCGTAGCCCCGGCCGGTGGGACGTTGGTGAGGCCAGGTTCAGCGCTGGTGGCGTTCGACTGGGTGCAGCCGCCCACAAATGGCAAGGCCGACAACGCCAGCACCAGACTCAAGTTGGTAAGAGAGCGGGTTTTCATATTCTATTCCTAATCTCGCTTCATGCTTTGGTCAATGGATTCGACGGCCGGCCGGGACGGTTATTCAGCCGCAGAAACGTCGTTCCAAAGCCCTTGCCGCAAAGCAATTAACTGGTAGCCCCACCCCGAATTGAACGGGGATCAACGGTTTAGGAAACCGCTGCTCTATCCATTTGAGCTATGGGGCCGTCGCGCCGCGACCATAACCGATCGTTGCCAGACCCGCCAGTGGATTGAGCGTGGGCGGGCGGCTTGCCGCGAATTGAGCAATTTGTTCCCGTTGCGCGACTGATCCACCGAAGCCCACCCGAGCTTCAAAATGCACGACCCCATTTCCAACCTCTCAGAATCTTGTGTCCGGTTTCTAAAACCACTCAGCCAACGTTTCTTTTCCCTTGTGCAACCGGCCAGCCTTTGCCGAGATATGCGGCCATGTATTCATCCCACGCGCGTCTGACGATTACGGTCTTCTTCTTGATGACCAGTCTGTGTCTGCTGGCGAATTCCCACGCCGCGACAGACATCAATCTGACCAAAGCAACCATCGTAGTCCGGTCAGGCACACTTCCCGCCGCCGAACAAATGGCGGCGCGCGTCCTGGCGGAAGAAGTCAAAAAGCGCACAGGCCTGAACTGGCCCATCAGCACCGTCTGGCCCAAGCGCGGGGTCGCCGTTGCCATCTCGTCGGGGAAAGGCCCCACAGTTAATCCCCCAGACATGTCCCGACATCCAGGCAATCCGGACAAGGATTCCCCAGCGCTACGCCCGGAAGGTTTCCGACTCGCTGCTGAAGGCGCGGGGACGCGCGAGGCTACTGTCTGGATTACGGGTGCGGACTCGCGTGGCGCGTTATTCGGGGTCGGTCAATTGTTGCGTTCTCTGAACTGGGCCCGAGGTTCCGCCAGCCTCCCCGCCAACCTCGACCTCGCCACCGCGCCGGCCCTGCCGATTCGCGGTCATCAACTGGGATATCGCCACACGGCCAACAGCTACGACGGCTGGGACGAAAAGCAATTTGAGCAATACATCCGCGAACTGGCCTTGTTCGGCGCGAACAGCGTCGAGGGCATTCCGTTCCAAGACGATCGAAAAAGTCCACACATGCCCCTGCCGCGCGCCGAGATGAACCGCAAGTTCAGCGAAATCTGCGCCCGCTATGAAATGGATTATTGGATCTGGGCTCCGGCCGATTTTGATCTCAAGGACGCCACGAAACGGAAGGAACACCTGGACAAGCACGAAGCCTTGTTTCGCGCCTGCCCGCGCCTCGACGCCGTTTTCTTTCCGGGCGGCGATCCGGGCGATAATGCGCCGGAGTTAGTGATGTTGTATCTGGAGGAGCTGTCCCGGCTGCTGGCCCAACACCATCCGCACGCAAAAATCTGGCTCTCGATGCAAGGCTTCGAGAAACCGCAGGTTGATTTTGTCCATGCTTGGATCAACGAAAAAATGCCCGACTGGCTTGGCGGTCTGGTGGCCGGCCCCAGCAGTCCGCCCATTCCGGAAACCCGGGCGCGATTGCCGCAACGTTATGGCTTACGCGATTACCCGGACATCACGCATACGGTCCGTTGCCAATACCCGGTTGCCTGGTGGGACCCGGCGTACCATCTCACTTTGGGTCGCGAATCAGCCAACCCACGCCCGGTTTTTTACAAATTGATTCAGGACTATTTCGAACCGTACACCAGCGGGTTCATCACTTATTCCGACGGCGTGCATGATGACGTGAACAAAGCGGTTTGGAGCCGGCTGGGCTGGCAGCCCAACGCCGAACCGCGCGAAATCATGCTCGAATACACACGTTGCTTCTTCGGGGCGGCCGTCGCTAAGTCCGCCGCCGATGGCATTCTCGCCCTGGAAAAAAACTGGGAAGGCCCGCTGGCGGACAATGGTAGCGTGGACGCGACCCTCGTGCTGTGGCAGCAACTCGAACGCAAAGCGCCGGAACTGCGCAACAACTGGCGGTGGCAACTGTGCCTGCTCCGCGCGTACTACGACGCCTACACCCGGCAACGGCTGCTGTACGAGTCCGAGCTCGAGCACGAAGCCAATCAGGTATTGGCAAATGCACGAAGGAGCGGCACGGACGCCGCGATCAATGCCGCGCTTGTGGTTTTACAACGCGCTGTTACCCAACCCATCCATAAAGACTGGCGGGCGCGTATCAGCGAGTTGTGTGCGGAACTTTTCAAATCAATCAAACTGCAAACCAGCGTCCCGCTCTACCAGGCCAGCGGTTACGAACGCGGGGCGGTGCTGGACTTCGTGGATCACCCGCTCAACAACCGCTGGTGGCTGGAAGACGAATTCAGCCGCATCCGGAAACTGCCGTCCGAAACGGACAAACTCAAAGCCCTCGAACGGATTCACACCTGGGAAACTCCCGGCCCGGGCAGTTTCTACGATGAGGTCGGCAACATTGCCAAATCGCCCCACATCATTCGTGGCGAGGGCATCAACACGGATCCGATGATGGAGAAAAATCCGAACCCCGGCTACTGGTGGTGGGACGACGGTTCGAGCCGCAAGCGCCTGTCCTGGCAGACCAGCATGGATTGGCCGTTGGGCCTGGCGTATCACCATCTTGATCCGCAAGCCACGTATCGTGTGCGTTTGACCGGTTACGGCCAGGCGAAGTTGCGGGGCAACGGCCAACTCCTGATCCCAACGCGCGAGACCAAACACGAGATCGGCGAGTTCAAAGAATTCTCCGTGCCGGCAAACTTGATCCAAGACGGCAAACTAAAGCTCACCTTCGACCTGCCGGCGGACGAAGCCCAGCTAAACTGGCGGCAGCAATCGCGTGTCAGCGAAGTGTGGTTGTTGAAAGACTGAAGACGACCCGCGCAAAATCAGCGCTACACGGCCTGCTCGAAATCCTTAAGTGGCACTTGGGATTGCAGATAACCAATCAACGCCTCGCGCTCCGGCGGTTCAAGTTGTGACAACGAACCGTAGAGGCTGGCATCGCGGGCGCGGAGTTCGGCGAACTTTCCTTCCTGCAAAAGAAACCGGCTTCCCTCGTCCAGCAGGAACGCGACGAACACCACTTTCAACTCGCGACTATGCACCGCGTTGGTGGGTTGCGTGACCGCGAACATGATGGTCTTGCCGGGTTCGCTCGAGATGGGGTCGCATTTGACGTTGTCGAAGAAACAGCGGACGAAGCTCAGGTTCGTTTCATCCGAGAAAAACTTCCGCTCGTAGTCGCGCTTACCGAACACCAACTCCTGTTCCTGCCCGTCCTCATTGGCCGGCACGGTGACGGTGTAACCTTCATCCGAGAGCATCTGCGTGGTGATGTCCGTGCGCGCATCGAGCGCAACAGGATTGCACAAGTAGGGCGGGACGTGCTGCACCGCCTTGAGCAGGCTGTAACTAAAAGTCGGCCTGCCGTCGGCACTGCCGAAGGTCTGATATGTATCGAGCAACAGCCGCCGCTCGAATTCGCGTGGATCATTCTGCCGCGCCGCTTCATCCAAGCCTTTCAGGTAATCGCGCGGCGTGGCGGTGAGGCCGAGTTTGGCGCCCACGAAATACTCAAAGATCGCCCGGTTGTTTCCGCTGATGGTGCGGTGCGCTTCGTCGCTGATGATGAGTTGGAAATCTGTCGGGGCGAACTCGTGCAGGAAATGGTTGCGCGCGGCAAGGCTTTGAATCGTCGTCACCACGACCTGCGCGTTCATCCAATCTCGCCGCTTCTGTTTGTAGATGACCGTCAGGATGCCGTCGTTGGCGAGGTAGGCGTTGAAGTTCTTCCACGCCTGATTCTCCAACTCCAGCCGGTCCACGAGAAACAGGATACGCGTGGCGTTCTCAGTGCGGAGATACAGCTTGGCGATGGCGGCGCTCAGCAGCGTCTTGCCCGTGCCGGTGGCCATTTCAAAGAGAAACCGATGCTGCGATGGCGAGGTCGATTTTTGCAGCGCGCGAATGGCGTCAATCTGGTAGTCGCGCAGCAGGCGGATTTTCTTGTTCACCATCACCGTCGCGCGGTCGGCGGGAGAATAGTTCAGCCACGCGGCATCCTGCGACATGGCGATGTAATTTTCATCCACCGCCACGGCGGCGAGCCGGGCGGAATCGGGTCGCCACTCTGCCGCCTTGCCGAGCAGCTCCGGCGGCAGAAAACGCGACACCTTCACCGGATTGCCCTGCCGCAGATTCCAGTAGTAATGCACCAGTCCGTTGCTCAGGAAAATGTGAATGACGCCGAAGCTCTCCGCGTAAGCCCGTGCCTGTTCCTTGCCCGTGAGCGGGTCAATGCCCTCGCGCTTGGCTTCCGTGACCGCCACGGGTCGCTGGTCGTTGTGTAGAAGCACGTAATCCACGAAACCCTGCGGTGCGTGCTCGAAATCCTTTCCCAAGTCCTGGCTCGGTGAAAACGGCCGCCGCGTCACGCGGTGCTCGCAGATGATGTTCTCCCGCCGCCCTTGCGCGTCCGGCAGGAAACGCCAGCCTGCCTCTTCGAGCAGCTTGTTGATGGTGATGCGGGCTTGGGCTTCGGAAGCGGTGCTCATGCTTTCTTCTTTCCCTTCCCCGGCTTCAACTGCTTCAGCTTTTTCACCGCCGCCTCAAAATCGTTTTCCACGGTCTTGGCTTGACGTTCTCCAGCCGGCGGAACTTCTCGTATTCCGTCTCTGCTTTCGCCAGCGCCATTTCGTGCGAGATGCGCCCGGCGTGGGTGAGGATGTCCCGTTCATTCAACGTCAGAAACGCATCCAGCTTTTTGATCCAATCCGTCATGTGCATCGGGACGCGGCGCATCGCCTGGCCCTGGGCGAAAATGAGGTATTGCTCGACCAGATTGTTCAGCGCCGCCAGTTCCGGCTCGGTGAGATAGTTTTTGGCGATGGCGACATCCGGTTTGCGAATCACCGCGCCGCGCCAATTCGTCAGGCCGAGGTTCGGCTTGGCGGCATCCACCCGGCCGTGAAAGATCTCGGCGGCAGTCTGGCCGGTGATGGCCCAATGCACCTTATTCTGCACCGTCTTGAAAAACAGCAGGCTGATCTCCTGCGTGGGGTCGTAATCAATGCTCGTCGCGTAGATGTCCGTGATCTTCTGGTAGAACCGCCGCTCGGAAGTGCGGATGTCTGAATCCGGCGCATCAGCTCCTCGAAATAGTCGAAGGGCTGGTCGGGATTCTTCAACCGTTCGTCGTCGAGGACGAATCCCTTCACGATGTATTCCCGCAATCGTTGCGTGGCCCAGATGCGGAATTGCGTGCCTCGGAGCGACTTCACCCGGTAACCCACCGAGATGATGACATCGAGATTATAGAATTTTGTCGCGTATTTCTTGCCGTCGGCGGCAGTTGTTAAGGATTCCTTAACAACTGAATCCGGCTTCAACTCGCCTTCGGAGAAAAGATTGCGAAGGTGCATGCTGACGTTCGGAATGGACGTCTGAAACAGTTCCGCCATGTGCTGCTGCGTCAGCCAGACTGTCTCGCCTTCGAATCGCACATCAATCTTCAGCTTCCCGTCCTCGGCCTGATAGACGAGGAACTGGCCGCCGGGCGGAGGTGATGGTTTGGATTCGTCACTCCTGGGCTGGTTTCCGAAGAAATGTTTACCCCAACGGGGTAACAGCGACCAGCCCAGGGTTGCGAGGCACGAGCGACCCTGGGAAACCATCCCGATAATGAAACTACCCTGAAAGGGTTGCAGCCATCGGCGCGGCGCGGGGTGCTGCAACCCCGTTGGGGTTGGGGAAAATCTTGGGACACGTTACCCAGGGTAGCCTCGTGGACTCGGCAACCCTGGGCTGAATGACGCAATCCCGTTGGGATTGGGAAAGGCGCGTTCATGCAGTGGCCTCCGTTCCGTTGCCCCAGACGCGGTCGAGCACGCGTTGGATTTTGGCCTCGAAGCGGGGGAGCAGGCCGCGCACTGCCTCCATCTGCAACGCCTCCGCGTCCAGCTCCGCTACGATCCGCCGTTGCTCCGGCAGGGGCGGCAGGGGGATTTCGATGGTGTGACGAACGCGGGAGATTGAGGGCCAAAGGCCCGCCGCCATCCCAGCCTGGGCCAACGGCCCAGGGCGTCCAAACAAAACCACAAGGGCTGAAAGCCCGTCCCACCGTTCAATCCCACACATAAGCCTCATCATATTCCACGCCGTATTTTTTCAGGAACATCCGAAACTCATCCTGAAACGTCCGCGTCTTGTGATGCTCCTCTTGGCCGTCAATATAGGCACGCAGCGAATCCAAATCTGCCGGGCCGACGGAAAAACACCCGTAACCGCGCTGCCATGAGAATCCCGCCAGTTCCGATGATTGCGTCTTCACCCATTTCGATGACGATGTTTTCAACGTCTCTACCAGATCAGCGATGGTGATGGTTCGCGAGAGACGTATCGCGAGGTGAACATGGTCCGCCACGCCGCCGACGCGATACGCCTCGCAACCCGCGTTCCGCGCGACGGTCGCGAGATACGCGTGGAGTTTGGGTCGCGTGTCGGAGTCGAGGAACGGGCGGCGCTCCTTCGTGCTGAAGATGACGTGGACGATAACGAGGCTCAGGGATTGTGGCATGGCGATGGGGCGGGCTTTCAGCCCTCATTTTGTTTTCGGCCTTGGACCTGGGGCGTTGCCCCAGGCTGGGATGGGGTCGCACCTTTGGTGCTGCCAATCGCGCCGGTGGCGCTCACGCTGGGGCGTTGCCCA
>JANYBF010000543.1 GCA_025360895.1 Verrucomicrobiota bacterium | reverse complement strand
AGTCAAAGGCGTGACGCCGCAGGCCGACCCGCATCACCCGCTGGCAAAAGGTAACGGAGGCAAGCACTGATGAGCGCCAATCCAAAACCCTACGGTCTGCTCGCCGAATTTGACAACACCGCGGATGTGTTGCACGCGGCGGAGAAGGTTCGCACCGCTGGCTTCCGCAACTGGGACGTTTACATGCCGTTCCCGATTCACGGCATGGACAAAGCCATGGGCCTGAAAAACTCCAAGGTGGGCTGGTTCTCGTTTGTCGGTGGCGCGATTGGCTATACCACCGGCATGTTGATGATCTGGTGGATGAACGCCGTGGATTACAAGCTGATGATCGGCGGCAAACCGATGTTCAGCCCGAACGCCGCCTTTCCGCCTTCGTACGAACTCACGATTCTCTTCGGTTCGTTCGGCGCAATTCTCGGCATGCTGTTCCTGAACCGCCTGCCGCGGTTGAACCATCCGCTGCTCAAACACAAGCGTTTTGGGCTCGCGTCGCATGACAAGTTCTACGTTGTGATCGAAACCGCCGACCCGAAGTATTCCGAATCGGAAACTCGCAAGCTGCTCGAGGCCGCCGGCAGCAAGCGCATCGAAATGGTGGAGGACTAATGCGCTACTTCTTTTTGCTCTTTGGGGTGTTGGTGTTGATCGTGATCGGCGTGGCCGGGCGGCGGGGGGACCTGTTCCGTCACCGTCCGCTGCAGATTTTTCCGGACATGAAGATCCAGCTCAAGCTGCGCCCGCAAACGCCCAATGGCTTTTTCGCCAGCGGCCTGAGTTCGCAACTGCCGCCGCCTGGCACGATTGTTCAAAGCCCGCCGCTGCGGGTGGGCGAGCAGCAAGTTTATCCCTTCGAAG
This sequence comes from Verrucomicrobiota bacterium, assembly GCA_025360895.1. Lineage (GTDB taxonomy): Bacteria > Verrucomicrobiota > Verrucomicrobiia > Limisphaerales > JADLHS01 > JADLHS01. Next base: position 1,995 of record JANYBF010000543.1, on the reverse strand, counting down.
ATTTGCCGGTGAACACCGGCCTGCCCGCGAATATGGGGCGCAAACCCGGGGCGACCAATTTCGTCGAGTTGAACCCGTTTCCGGTCACGGGCCGGCTGCTGGCGCGCGGGCAACAACGCTACACCATTTATTGCGCGCCGTGCCATGGGGCGATCGGCGATGGCAATGGCATCACGAAGAAGATTGGAGCGATGGCGATTGTGGCGAACTTGCACGACAAGCGGATCGTCGAACTGGCCGATGGTGAACTGTTCAACACGGTCAGCAACGGCAAGAACAATATGCAAGGGTATGCGCCGCAGATCGTGGTCGAAGATCGCTGGGCCATCATCGCGTATCTGCGCGCTTTGCAACTGAGCCGGCTGGGTTCGGTGGAAGACCTCGCGCCGGAAACCCGCGCGAAACTCAAGTAACGTATGAGTCAACAAGACGATTTCTCCAACGACGATCCGCTGCCGCCCCCGCCGCTTGACCTTTCTAAATGGCGCACGCTGCCCGGCAAACTGATCGGGATTGGCGGCCTAATTACGGTGGTGGGATTTCTTTTCAGTTGGCAGCACGACGGGATGGTAAATTTCGGTTTCTCTTGGCTGGTGGCCTTCATGTTCTTTCTGAGCCTCGGGCTTGGCGCGCTGTTCCTGGTGCTGGCGCATCACCTGTTCGACGCCGGTTGGTCGGTGGCCACGCGTCGCCTTTGCGAGCACATGGCCTCCCTGCTGTTTCCGTGGCTGGCCATGCTGTTTATCCCGATTGCTTTGTTGGCCCCGCGAATTTATAGCTGGATGGGGCCGGCGCTGCAGAAAAATCCCGATCACGCCCTCCATGCCAAATTTCCACTGTTCACGACCTCGGGATTTTACATTGTGGCGGTGGCTTGTTTCGCCGTGTGGTGGCTGCTGACCAACCGGTTGAAATTCTGGTCGCTCAAGCAGGACGAAACCGGTTCAGCAGAATGTACCCAGAAGATGCGACTGCACTCCTATTGGGGTATCTGGCTGTTCGCGTTCACGCTCACTTTCGGCGCGATCATGTGGATGAAGGCGGTGCAATATCAGTGGTTCTCCACCATGTATGGCGTGCAATACTTCGCCGGCAGCGTGTGGCTTACCCTGGCGACAATTTACGTCATCACGATGTTTTTGGACCGGCAGCGCGTTCTCTCCGACGTGCTGCATGAGCATCAGTTTTATTTCCTCGGCTCGCTGCTCTTTGCCTTCACCGTGTTTTACGCCTACGTCTCGTTCTCGCAGTACTTCATCATCTGGAACGCCAACATGCCGGAGGAAACCTTTTGGTACGTTGTGCGCGAAAAGGGCACATGGTTCTACGTGGGGTTGGTCATTGTCTTCGGGCATTTCTTCATGCCGTTCCTCGCGCTGTTGCGCATTGATGTGAAAAGCAACTTCGCACTCATGATCCCGATCGCGGCGTGGGCCTGGCTCATGCACTTCGTGGACATGACGTTCAACATTCTGCCGGCCCAGTTCAAAGACGGCTTTCCGTTCGCGTGGGTCTGGCTGCCGCTGGGGATCATGGCGTTTATGGGCGGTTTGCTCGCGCAGGTGTTCATTAAGAAATTCGCCAGCGCCTCGCCGTATCCGAAAAAAGACCCGCGGCTTATCGAGGCGATGGGGCTTTACCATCCGGTGGCCACGCAGATTTCCGGCGGCGAGCTGGATCAAGCCGACACGCGGCACGGCGCGCCCGTCCAACCCAAGGGAGGTCACTGATGAACTCTGGTACGTCTGAAAACCAATCCATCGGCCGCAATTTTTCCGTGACGGCCGCGGTCGTGATCGTCTGCCTGATTTTTGCCGGGCTCGTTTGGAAGATGCAGCAATACACCACCCCGCCGCCGCTTAACGCGGTGCGGGCCGCCGAGCGCGCCAAGGCGCTCGCTGATTTGCGCGCTGAAGAAGCCACCGCGTTGAACAACGTTGGCTGGGTGGATCAGGCGAAAGGTGTCGTCCGTTTGCCCATTGCCGACGCGGTCAA
>JANYBF010000541.1 GCA_025360895.1 Verrucomicrobiota bacterium | reverse complement strand
CGCTCAATCAAAATCTTGGGAACCGAGGCCGTCTCCAGCTTCTTCTTGAGCAGGTCGCGAATTTTGCGATCTTCCGCCAGCAAAGTGCCAAATTCTTTTTTCCCGGCATACCACTTGGAACGCCAGTCTTTATTGACCGCGAGGCGGAGGCCGATTGGATTGGTTTTTTGTCCCATACGGATTACTCGTCAGACACTGTAATTTTGATGTGGCAACGCCGCTTAATGATCGGCCCGGCCGAGCCCCGCGCTTTCGGAGTGAAACGCTTGAGCGAGGTCGCCGTGCCCGCCACTGCTTCTTTAACGCGCAATGTCTCCGGCTTGACCTTGTTGTTGTTCTCGGCATTGGCAATCGCCGAATCGAGCGTCTTGGCCACAAGCCGCGCCGACTTGCGTGACACAACCTTTAGCACCGCCTGCGCCTGCAATGCGGGCAAGCCTTGGATTTGCCGCACCATTTCACGCATTTTCTGCGCGGACATCGGCACGTTTTTCATGATCGCGTGGACTTGCATAATGCTATTTCGCCTCCGCCTTGGCCGTGTGTGCGCCATGTTTCTTAAAGGTCCGAGTCGGCGAGAATTCACCGAGCCGGTGGCCCACCATGTTTTCCGTCACGAAGACGGGGTTGAAAATCTTGCCGTTATGGACAGTAAAGGTCAGACCCACGAACTCGGGCGTGATCATTGAGCGCCGCGACCACGTCTTGATCGGTGTTTTTTGATTTGTAGACTTTGCCTTCAGGATCTTCTCCATCAGGTGACCATCAATAAACGGACCTTTTTTAATCGAACGTCCCATAATCGTTTACTTGTTCTTCAGCGGGCGACCATCGCGGCGTACCACGATGAAGCGATTGGAAATCTTCTGCTTATTACGGGTGCGATACCCCTTTGCCTGCAAACCCCACGGTGAAGTCAACTGTTGCCAGCCACCACCACCCTTGCTCTTACCCTGACCACCGCCGTTCGGATGGTCCACCGGGTTGCGCGCCACCCCGCGGGTAATCGGGCGAATTCCCCGATGCCGTGAACGACCCGCCTTGCCGAGCACTACGTTCTCGTGTTCTGTATTGCCCACCTGACCAATAGTTGCGTAGCAATCCTCGCTGGTTTTGCGGATTTCACCGGAAGGTAATTTGATCTGCGCGTAGCCTTCGTCCCGCGACATCAATGTTGCGGCGCCACCCGCCGAGCGCACCATCTGGCCGCCACGGCCAGGCGTAAGCTCAATATTATGAATCGCGGAAGCGAGCGGAATAGCCTTAAGCGGAAGACAATTACCAATCTCCGGCGGCGCGGCCGGCCCACTCATGAGTTTGGCCCCGACCACAACCCCGACCGGCGCGATGATATAGCGCTTTTCGCCATCCTTGTATTCCAACAAGGCGAGCCGCGCTGAACGCAGCGGATCGTATTCGATCGCAGCCACGGTAGCTTCAACGCCATGCTTGTTGCGCTTGAAATCCACGAGGCGAATCTTCTGCTTGTGACCGCCACCAATCCCCCGCGCGGTGCAACGACCATAGTGGTTGCGTCCGCCGGTCTTTTTGCGAATCTCGACCAGGCTCTTCTCCGGCTTGGACTTCGTGATATCACTAAAGTCCGCGATCGTAATGTATCGCGTGGACGGCGTTAGCGGTCTAAATGATTTAACTGGCATAAAATCAAGAGTTCCAGAGGAGCTGGCGAACCATCATTCCCGTCCCCGCTGTGGAGATCAGTTATCGGCTCGCGAATCTGCTGGCCCATACATTTTTAGGCGCAAGGGACGCAGAGACTAGCAAACGAAAGTTCATGGGCAAGAGTTTTTTTGAAAAATCTTACGTTGCCTGACCGCCCCTCCATTTCTCGGCGCATTTTCCCATGAAGCAACACTACGCGGGGCTGTCTCAGTCGTAACCCGCCAGCAAGACGTCACCTCTTGGCAGCTTGCTACATCGCAGGTTTCATCAAAATTATTTCACGTAAGTAAGCTGGAAATTATCCCTCCTGCCTCGAATGTATTGCTGCAGTTACAAATTTGGGGAACAACTTCTTCAAACGGAACCACGCCGACCAACAAAACGTTTTCTACTGTTTCCAGTGAAGCTATTGATTGGACTTGGGGCAAGTCGCCGGAAAAACTGGTTTAAAGGTTGATGGGATTAAGTCTGAACAAGAAGTGCGGATCAAACGCGCCGCAGTGATGGCAGCGAAACTTTAAAGCCAGCGGGTGCGACGGATTTCGCCTCACCTAGCGGGATTCTAAATTATCATATCCTCATATCGAGATATGTTGATTTTTAACTTGGAACCCGGCCGGCTTGGGCTATTTTGTGCCCCGTGAACAGCAATTCGCCCATCACGACTTCGGCGGGAGCGCAGCTCGCTGCCTGCCTTCGCGAACGGATCGTCATCATTGACGGGGCGATGGGCACGACCATCCGGAGCTACGGCCTTGGCGAGGCGGAGATCCGCGGCGAACGCTTCAAGGATTCCAGGAAAGACCTCAAGAACAACGGCGACCTCTACTCGCTCACGCAGCCCAAAACGATCGGGGACATTCACCGGCGCTTTCTCGAAGCCGGCGCGGACATCATCGAGACGAACACCTTCTCGGCTACGAGCATTGGCCAGAGCGAATTCTTCGTGGACGATCCGCGTGAACACGGCGGGCGCAAAGACCCGGCGTTCTACCAGAAGATCATCGAGGACAAATTCCTCAACGACCTCGCGTGGGAGATCAATGAGCAGTCCGCCCGGCAGTGTCGCGAGTGGGCCGACCGCATCGCGAACCAAACCGGTCGGCCCCGGTTCGTGGCCGGCGCCATCGGGCCCTTGACGGTGTCGCTCTCGAATTCGCCGGATGCGGACGATGCGGGTTTTCGCGTCTGCACATTCGATCAGGTGAAAACCGCCTACATCCAACAAGTGCGCGCGCTCATGGCGGGCGGCTCGGATCTGTTGCTCGTAGAAACAATTTTTGATTCGCTCAACGCCAAAGCTGCGCTCGTGGCGATTCAGGAAGTGTTCGAGCAGGACCGTAAGATTTTGCCGGTGATGATCTCCGCCGCCGTTGGTCGCGGCGGCGAGACGATGATTTCCGCCCAGACCATTGAAGCCTTTTGGAATGCGGTCAAGCACGTCAAACCCATCGCCGTGGGTTTGAACTGCTCGCTCGGCCCGAACTTGATGCGGCCATTCCTCGCTGAACTGGCGGAGAAATCCGACACCGCGATTTCCTGTTATCCCAACGCGGGCCTGCCGAATCCACTTTCGGCCACGGGTTTTGATTTGTTGCCGGAGGACATGGGCAATTATCTCGGCGAATTTGCAGCAAGCGGCTTGCTCAACATTGCCGGTGGTTGCTGTGGCAACACGCCCGAACACATCGCCGCCATTGCGAAAGCGCTCGAAGGCCGGCATCCACGAGAGTTTGGAGCGCCGGCCTCCGGCCCGGCCCATTTCAAATCTGGCCCCAAGCGCGCCGGGTCGGAGACCGGCGCTCCGATTGAAGCACGTCCACTTCGGCTTTCCGGCTCGCAACCGTTCACACAGCAGATTGGTTCATTCATCATGATCGGCGAGCGGACCAATGTCGCCGGGTCCCCGAAGTTCGCCAAGCTTATCAAGGAAGGTAACTACGAGGAGGCCGTAAGCGTCGCGCGCCAGCAAGTCGAGAACGGCGCGAACATCATAGATATTTGCATGGATGAGGGGATGATTGACGGCGTCCCCGCGATGTCGCGCTTTCTGCACCTGCTCGGCAGCGAACCGGAAGTCGCCAAAGTTCCGTTCATGGTGGATTCATCGAAATGGGAAGTCATCGAAACCGGCCTGAAATGCGTTCAGGGCAAAGGCATCGTGAACTCCATTTCGATGAAGGAAGGCGAGGCGAAGTTCCGCGAGCAGGCCGGCAAGGTCCTCAAATACGGCGCGGCCGTCGTCGTGATGGCGTTCGATGAACAAGGCCAGGCGGCGGCGCTGGCGGACAAGATCCGCATCTGCGAACGCGCCTATCGCCTTCTCGTGGACGAGATCGGCTTTCCACCGGAGGACATTATTTTTGATCCGAACATCCTCACCGTCGGCACGGGCATCGAGGAGCACAACAATTATGCCGTGGACTTCATCGAAGCCACGCGCTGGATCAAACAAAACCTGCCGCACGCAAAAGTCAGCGGCGGCGTATCGAATGTCTCGTTCGGCTTTCGCGGCAACAATCCCGTGCGCGAAGCGATGCACAGCGCGTTTCTTTACCATGCGATTCGCGCCGGCATGGACATGGGCATCGTCAATGCCGGCATGTTGGAAGTCTATGAGGAGATCAAGCCGGAGTTGAAGGAATTGGTCGAAGACGTGTTGCTCAATCGCCGTTCCGATGCGACCGAACGGCTCGTGACTTACGGCGAAGAGCTCAAGAATCCACGAGAATTCAACGTTTCTGGCGAAGTAGTTGTAAAAGTGAACATCAGTGGTAATGCCACTGTTACGGAAGCTTGGCGCAAAGGCCCGGTCGAAGAACGCCTGTCGCACGCGTTGGTGAAGGGCATTGATGCCTACATTGACGCGGACACCGAGGAAGCCCGGCTGAAATACGGCAAGCCGTTGACGGTCATCGAAGGGCCGTTGATGGCTGGCATGAGCGTCGTGGGTGATTTGTTCGGCGCGGGCAAAATGTTTTTGCCGCAGGTTGTGAAATCCGCGCGCGTGATGAAAAAATCCGTCGCCTGGCTCACGCCGTTCATGGAAGCCGAGAAGGCCAAGAAGCGCCGCATTCGTGAATTACGCGTTTTGGCTGAGCAACAAACCGCCAGCGGCAGAGTCACGCTTGTCGAGGGGTTTACCTACGAACCGTTCCCCGATCTGACACGCGAAGAACGCGCCATCGAGCAAAAATTCGCCGCCGAACTGGTTGCTGATTTGGATGATGCCCGCAAGCGCTATGAAGAATTGTTCAACAACGTTTTCGACCGAAACAGCGCACAGGAGTTGAGCCCTGACTACGCCGTCACGGTTGAGAGCCGCCAGCAATGGAGCATTGCCACGCTTGCGCCATCCGGAGCTTTCATTGACTGGCTGTTTGCAAAGCGGCTCGCGGAGTTGGCGCCGGAAAGCTTGATTGCCTTCAACGCGGGCGGCCAAGGTAGCGGCAAGACGACAGCAACACGGCAGGCGGAAGTCGAGCGCGCCGCCGATATTTTGATGGACGGAACGTTGCAGAATGAGGCGCGTAGTCGGGAGCATATCGCGGCGGCGCTGGCTTGTGGCTGTGACGTGCAGATTCGGTTCGTTTATTGTAAGTGGGAAAAGGCCATCGGCAACATTTTGCGGCGTGGTGCAAAAGAAACCGGTCGCATCGTTCCATTGAAACGGGCGGCAGGCGGGCATTTTCAGTCGGCGCGCACAGTTCTTTCGCTGGTTAAAAATCCTCCCGGCAACGAAGGTGTGTTTGCGGTCAAAGTTTTTGATAACACGGACTTCAACCACCCGGCTCCAAAAAACTTGGACTGGCTTCGTGAACGCCTGCACGAATCTGTGGAAAAACTGCTTGAAACTGGGCGGATCACGGCCGAAAGTTACCTCAATGAATACTGCAACGATTCAGATTTTGCCTCCGGCGCCGTCCGGGATGGATTCTTCCAGACGCCAACGCGCGGAGGAGAGAATGCGTCGGCTCGACGAAGCGACGCTGAACGCCCTACGCAAAGCGGGCCTCGCCCGCAAGGCGAAGGAAGAGCAGGCGAAGTTGTCCGCGCTTCCGCGTTAGACGAAGACGACCAGGCCCGGGGTAAAATCATTCTCGCCACCGTCAAGGGCGACGTTCACGACATCGGCAAGAATATTGTCGGTGTCGTTTTGGCTTGTAACAACTACGAGGTAATCGACCTTGGCGTGATGGTGTCGTGCGAGAAGATCCTGGAGCGCGCGAAGCTGGAAAACGCCGACCTCATCGGCCTCAGCGGTTTGATCACACCGTCGCTGGACGAGATGGTCCACGTCGCGCGTGAGATGGAGCGGACCGGCTTCAAAGTTCCCCTCCTCATTGGCGGCGCGACCACCAGCCGGGCGCACACCGCCGTCAAAGTGGCCCAGCATTACAGCGAGCCGGTGGTCCACGTCCTCGACGCCTCGCGTGCCGTGCCGGTAATGACCAGCCTGTTGAGCAAGGACGGCAAAGCGCCATTCGTGAAACAACTGCGCGAAGATTATGAGAAGCTCCGCGCCCAACACGCCGGATCAGTGGCAAAACTTTTGTCGCTGGAAGCGGCCCGTGCCAATGCCCCGAAGTTGAAGTATGACGATCTGCCGAAGCCAGAGTTCACCGGCGTGCGGGTTCTTTCATCTAATCCAATCGTAGGAGACGACGTGAGGAGTCTCACTGCTACCCCGAACGAATCAGATAGAGCCTCCTCACGTCGTCTCCTACAAGTATCGGTTGAAGAACTTGTGCCGTTCATTGACTGGACGCCGTTCTTCCACACTTGGGAGTTGCGCGGCGTTTATCCGAAGATTCTTCAGCATGAGAAGCACGGTGAAGAAGCCACCAAGTTGTTTGCCGACGCGCAAAAACTGCTTGGCGAATTCGTGGCGAACAAAGCGCTGGAACTCCGCGCGGTCTATGGCTTGTTCCCGGCGAACCGCGTCGGTGATGACGTGGAAGTTTATACCAACGGCTCACGCCAGCATCTACGAACGAAGCTCCACTTCCTCCGCCAACAGATCGAGAAGGGCGACGGCACACCGAACTATTGTCTGGCGGATTTCATCGCCCCGAAAGGCGCGCCCGATTACATCGGCGGCTTTGCGGTCACGAGTGGGCATGGGTTGAAAGAGATCGTGGAAAAGTTCAAAGCCCAACACGACGATTACAACGCCATCATGGCCGAGGCGATTGCTGACCGCTTAGCCGAAGCATTCGCGGAATTCCTGCACAAACGCGTCCGCGACGAATGGGGGTTTGGTCGTGTTGAAAAACTCACCACGAACGATCTGATCGAAGAAAAGTACCGCGGCATTCGTCCCGCCGCCGGTTATCCCGCCTGCCCGGACCATACCGAGAAAGGCACGCTCTGGGAGTTGCTCGACGTGGAGCAGCAGGCCGGCATCAAGCTCACGGAAAGTTTTGCCATGTGGCCGGGCAGCAGCGTGAGCGGCCTCTACTTCGCGCATCGGGATTCAAAATATTTCGCCGTCGGCAAACTGGGCAAAGACCAGATTGAGGATCTTGCCAGGCGCAAAGCCAAATCTGTGTCCGAAATGGAACGCTGGCTCAGCCCTTGGCTAAATTACGATCCCGCCAAAACGGTCGGCACATTGTAGCCGCCGACGTAAGGAGGCGGATTCGGCTGTGGCATTCATGATAAAACCCTCCGCCTCCTCACGTCGGCGGCTACGAGTGTTCAAATTTTCCAACCGGCTTTTTACTCCAACCGCACCCGATCGTGAGTGTCCCACTGCGACATGTCGGACAGGATTACCTGGTCGCCAACTTGCAAGCCCGCCACTATTTCAATGGTACTGACCGAACTGCGGCCCAAGTTGACCGGCACCCGCACCGCGATCTTCCCGCCATCCACCAGTTTGAAAAGGCCAACTTTACTGTCCGGCTGCCCTTGTACAGGACGTCCGACATACAGCACGTTCTCCAAACGCTCAAGTTGGATCGTTCCATCTACGCTTAAGTCTGGCCGTGCGCCTTTGGGCATGGCGCCGTCCAAGGCCACGTCCACCGTCACCGTGCCGTTCTCCACCGCCGGATCAATGCGAATGACATGACCAGGGATTTTGCCGTTGCGCGTATCAATTTCCGCTATTTGATCGAGCTGAACATCCCGCGCTTGTGTTTCCGCAACCTTGATCGTGGCCTTCAACTTCGCCGGGTTGGCGACGCGCGCCACCAGCGCGCCCGCCGCCAGTTGCTGGCCAACCTGGAGCGGATTGGCGGCATCGCCGAGCCGTTGCAACACGCCATCCATGCCGGCGCAAATTTTAAGCGCCGCGAAGTGCCGGCGTTTCTGATCAATCTGGGCTTGGAGTTGCGCGATCTTCTCGTCCTGCGCCGCCAGTTGGGCTCGGGTGGATTCGTCGCTCATATTCAAACGCTCGCCTTCGATCGCCAGCAGCTTGGCCAGTTGTTCGGCTCGGGCTTTGGATTGCTTCACGGCCAGTGCCGCGACCAGTCCACTTTTGCCAAGTTCGTCGTTCACGTCGAACTCGGATTTGGCGGTGGTGTAATTTGCCTCTGCGGTGGCCACAGCAGCCTGCTGGGTCAACTTTTGCGAACCGAGTTGCACCTTTAAGTTGGTCAGGTCGGCTTGGGCCGCTTTGAGTTGCGATTCCGCTTCAAAGACGTCCTGTTCCAGCGAAGGATTACTTAATTCCACCAGCACGGTGTCGGTTTTCACCCGCTCCCCGGGCAGAACCAGAATGCGCTCCACGCGACCAGCGTTCACTGTTGGCAGCCAACGGATGTCTTCCGGGACTAACGTGCCGTTCCCGCGCACCTGCCGGAGCATCTCGCCGCGTTTCACGGTGTCCAGCCAGAGGGAGGACCTTTCAACCAGCGGCGCGGCGGGCTGAAGCTGGGACAAGCCCAGCGTGACCAACGCCAGCACAACGACCATCGCGCTGCCGAGCAGCCAGCGACGTAATCGGCGCTTTTTCTGTCTCGCGGGTGAAACGGGTACATCCATAAAATAGCCTTCGTGAATCAACCGGCGATGGCGGCTTCGGCACTGACCGTTTTTCCATCAAACAGATGAATGGTTCGCTGGGCGTCGCGCGAGTGTCGTTCGTCATGCGTCACGAGGCAGATCGTCGCCCCTTCCGCATGCAATTCACGCAACAAACCCATCACGGCGTCGCCATTCTTTGAGTCAAGATTTCCGGTCGGTTCATCCGCCAACAGGATGGATGGCCGGCCACCAAGCGCCCGGGCCACCGCCACGCGCTGTTGCTGTCCGCCGGAAAGCTGCGCCGGATAATGCTTTGCCCGCGCCGTCATTCCCACTTTCGTCAACGCTTCATCCACGCGGTCGCGGCGCTCCTCCTTGGTCAGTCCGCGGTACGTCAGGGGCAATTCAATGTTCTCCCACACGGTCAGATCGCCGATGAGGTTGAAGCTTTGGAAAATAAAGCCAATCTCGCGATTGCGCACGCGCGCCCGTTGGGCAGGGTTCAACTGCGCCACCGGCTCGCCGCGGAGCTGGTAGCTGCCGTTAGTGGGCGAATCGAGCAAACCCAGAATGGCCAGCAGCGTGGATTTGCCACAGCCAGACGGTCCAGAGATGGACACGTAATCGCCGTGGCGGATTTCAAAACAGACCCCGGACAACGCATGCGTCTCCAGTTCGTCGGTCAGAAATACCTTTTCGATATTATTCAGTTCAATCAATGGGATCGTTGTGTGCATAAAGCATTTCGTTTAGCGAACGGTTTGTTTGAGGGTCACCGGACCCGCAGCCAGCCAGAGCTTCCCCTTCGACATCCTCACTTGCACGGGAACGGCTTCGGGTATCGTCGTCCATGGCGCATCATCGAACTTAACGCGGGAGCGTTCGATCGTGATTTTGCCAAACGGACTGGAAATTGTCCCTTGGTCGGGTTGGCTCGTAATGGAGTGATCTCCCGCAATGACGGCCCGGATCTGGTGGCCGCCTGCGTTCGTGGTGACGTGGGTGGACTTGGTGCAACCGGTGATGGCCAGCATCAGGCCAGTGAGAGCGGTCAGGGCGTTGATCCGCGAATGGGTGGACAATTGCCGATGGATTTGGTTGTTCATTTGAATCGTTGCAGATTTTTGGTTTTCAGCAAATGGAAAGCGGTTGCACGTCGCTGTTATCTTGTTTGGGTTCCTCGGTAATCATTCGTGTCGCAACGCCACCATCGGATCCACCCGGGCCGCGCGGCGCGCTGGCAGCCAACAGGCAACAGTCGCCACCCCGAGCAGGAGCAGCGCGCTCAACCCGATCGTCAGCGGATCGGAGGGGCTCACACCAAAGAGCAAGCCCTGCATCGCCCGGTTCAATGCCAGCGCCCCGAGCACTCCGATGAAGCAACCCACGAACGCCAGGCTCATTCCTTCCTTTAGCACGAGCCGCATCACCGCGCCCCGCGTCGACCCGAGCGCGAGTCGAATGCCGATCTCGTGCGTCCGTTGGTTCACGGAACCGGCCAGGACACCATAGATGCCAACCGCCGCGAGGAGCAGGGCGAGCGTCGAGAAAAGGGCTAGCAACCGGGCCACGAGCCGCCTTGGAGAGGTGACCCGATCGATGATCTGTTCAAGCGGCTTGAATTCATCTGTGGCCATGCCCGGGTTGAATTCCCGCAGCGCGGCGCGCACCGCAGGGACGGTCGCTTGAAGCGCTTGACTGGTCCGCACGATCAGCTCCCTTCCCCCCCAATCCATCATATACATCTCGGGGCCGGCCGCCTGTTCGAGCGCGCTCTGCCGCACGTCGCCCACCACCGCGATCACCCGGCAGTCCACCGGCGGATCGGGAGGAGCCTCGAGCACCAGCGCCTGGCCCACCGCATCCCGGCCCGGCCACATCGTGCGAGCCAGGGACTCGTTGACGACGATGGCCTTCGGACTCGATCCCGCATCGTGGGAACCGAAATCCCGACCGGAGCGCAGCGGGATGCCCATCGTTTTGAAATAATCGATCCCGCCGACCTCGCGCAGAAAGATACCGGGCATGTTAGCCGGTGGACTTGGAGCGCCGACGAGATGCACGCGGACGATATCGTTCAATTCAAGAGGCAGTGTCGCTCCCAGAGTGGCGGATTCGACGCCCGGCAGTGCTCTGACGCGATCCAGCAACTCCCGGTAGAAGGCGGATTCCTCCTGATGGTTGGCGAATGCCCGGTTGGGCGCGATGCGCCAGGCCGCCGCCTGCGCCGGGCGGAAGCCAAGATGGACCTCGAGCAACCGGGAAAAGCTCCGCATCAACAGACCGGCGGCGATAAGGAGGGCACAAGTCATCGCCACTTCGGAAACAATCAGACCTCGACGCAGTCTGAGCCGGCTTCTGCCGCTGCTGGTGCCACGGCCCGCATCCCTCAAGCCCTCCTCCGGGGTTGCCTGCGACAACTGGAGCGCAGGAGCCATTCCGAAGATCAGTGCGGCAGCCACCGCCACGAGGAGGGTAAAGCTCAATGCGGGCAGATCCACCCGCGCGCTCTGCAGGAGCGGGATGCTGAACGCCTGCGATTGGGCGAAAGCGTTCGTTGCCAGATAGGCGACCGGCAATCCCAGCAGCGCGCCAAGGCCGGAAAGGAGCAAGCTTTCGATGAGCAGTTGGCGGATCAAGCGCCGGCGATCCGCACCCAACGCAACGCGAACGGCCATCTCTTTTCGGCGCGCGACGGCACGCGCCAGCAGAAGATTCGACAAGTTGGCGCAGGCAATCAACAGTACGGTGGCTGCAGCACCCGCGAGCACCAGGAACTGGCGTCGAAAAGAACCGCCGATTCTCTCCCGCAATGCCATCACCTGTGAACCGAACATGCCCCGCTCGGGATGAGCTTTCTGAAGTTGCGCATTCAGAACGTCGAGTTCCGCCTGTGCCGCGGCGACCGTTACCCCAGACTTCAACCTCCCCACGACCGCCATCATGTTACCCCAGTTTTCGTAGCCGGGAACATCTCGCAGCGGGCAAAGAAAATCCACTGACCTCGCCCCGGGAATGAAGGTGGAGGAGAAGTCGAACGAAGGCGGCAGCACCCCCACCACCGTCCAAGACTTGTTGTTGATCGTGAGATATTTTCCGACGATCCCGGCGTCTGCCTGAAACTGCCCCCTCCAGAACCGATCGGTCAGAATAATCGCCAGGGGGCCGTTTCGTTGGCATTCTTCGGCAAGAAACCCCCGGCCCAAGCCCGGCGCCGCGCCGAGTGTTGCGAGAAAGCTTCCGGTAACCAGGGCGCCTTCCAACCGCTTTGGCTCTCCGCGACCCGTCAACGTATAGGAGATCCGGTCGGCAAACCCGATGTAAGCTCCAAGGCTCTCAAACGAATGAGTCAACTCGCGCCAATCGAGGAGATTCGATCGGCGAGTAAGCCCCGGAAGGCCATAGCCAGGAATCGGGTTGGAAATCCAAACCAGGCGTTCCGGCTCGCGGAGCGGCAGCGGACGCAGCAGAATCGCATTCAGCAGGCTGAAAATGGCCGTGTTCGCCCCGATGCCGAGCGCGAGCGTGAGCACGGCCACGGCGGTGAAGCCGGGATTCTTACGCAGCATCCGCAGCCCGAACCGAATGTCTTGCAAGGTAGCTTCGCCAAAACCCGCCCCACGCGTTTCCCGACATTCCTCGCGAACACTCTGCACATTGCCGAAGCGTTTGCGCGCTTCGCGGGCGGCATCTTCCGGTGTCATTCCCGCAGCAATGTTCTCCGCCGTGCGCTGTTCGATATGGAAGCGTAATTCCTCGTCAATTTCCTGCTTCGCCGTCCGTCGTTGTCCAAGCGAGCGCAGTCTATGCAGAATGGATGAAAGTTTTTTCATGAAGAACATTTCAATAACCCGAAATCATGTTCATTTGTTTCACTCGGATCTCAGTGCCACTATCGGATCAACTTTGCTGGCGCGGCGGGCAGGGAGCCAGCAGGCGAGCAAGGCGGATAATGCGAGCAACGCCGGCGCCATCGTGAAGGCAAAAGGATCGATGACCGCGATGTCGTAAAGAAACCCATTGGCCAGTTTGCCGATGGCCACGGCCAGCATCAATCCCAGGCCGAGACCCATCGCTGTCAGCAGCAGGCCTTCGCGCAGGATGAGCCGGAGCACGTCCCGCGAGCTCGCCCCCAGCGCCATGCGGATGCCGATCTCGCGGGTACGGCGGGCAACGGAGTAGGCTCTGACTCCGTAAATGCCGATGACGGCCAGGAACAACGCCACCAGACCGAACGTGCCGAAGATCCGCGCACCCATTCGCAACAGGGCCACGGTCACGCTATTCTCGTGGCTGGCGCGTAAAGTTTTCAAAGCCGCCACCGGCAGCAGGGGATCGAGCCGCCGCAATGCTTCACCCGCCTGCCGCATCAATGACTTGGAGTCCGCACCCGGTGAGACGCGCACCTGGAGAAGCATCGAGGGTTGATAAGCTTGCCCGTAAGGCTGGTAAAGGAAAGGGTGGGACGCCTTCCCCATCAAGTCCTGCTTCAATTCGGGAACAACCCCGATTACTTCCATTGAGGTATCGGGAGCGTCGGCGCGCGCGCGCGTGAATTGGAGCCGCCGGCCAAGCGCGTCTTCGCCCGGCCACAGTTCGTCCGCGAGCGACTGGCTGACGATGGCCACGCGAGGTGCGTTCGTGCTTTCCACTTCGGTTCGGGTGAACTCGCGCCCGCGCAGCAACGGCACGCCCAAGGTTCGGAAATAGTCCGTGCCGATGACGTTGTTGTTGGCCACCATATCTTTGCCCTCGGCGACGGTCGCGAAAGGTTTGCCGTCCACCAACGGTGATGAACCGGCGCGTTGCACGCCGGCGGCATAATCGGCGTCTCCGAACGGCATGGACCAAGCGAGACTGTCGGACTCGACGCCGGGAAGAGCGGCGATTTGTTCGGTCGCGCCGCGATACAATTCCCGCACCCGGGGTTCGTCATAACCCGCGGCGCCCGCCTGCAATTCCGCGTAGAAGTTCGATCCAAACGCAAAGCCAGGGTTCGCTTGCACCGCTCGTCCCACACTGCGCACGAACATCCCCCCGGCCACAAGCAACGCGAGCGACAGGGCGACTTGTCCAATCACGAGCAAGTGTCGCATCGCGAACAAGCCGGCAGGCTTCGATCGGGCGTCCTCCGCACCTTGCATTTTCAAATCAGCATTCACATTGAGCCTGGCCAGCCGCCAGGCCGGGCCGAGCGCGAAGAAGATCGTCGCCAGCGCGCAGAAACCGAGCGACACCGCGAGCACGCGGACATCGGGCGTAGAATTAAATGTGAGGAATTCCTTTTGGGAGAAGCCGGGGCCCGCGAAAACCGCCAATGCGTGCGTTGCCCAGACCGCCAGCAGCACCCCGGCTGCGCCACTGAGCAACGCCAGCAGGAAGCCTTCGGTCAGGAGTTGACGGAGAACGCGCCTCCGGCTGGCGCCGACCGCCATCCGGACGGCAAACTCTTTCCGCCGGGCCGAGCCACGGGCGAGCAGCATGTTGGCGAGATTCAGGCAGGCGATCAGCAGAAGCATGGCCGACATCGCGAGCGTAAGGGCGGCCGTGAACAAGGTGTCCCCGAGACCACGTTCCGGGCTGTTACTGAAACCCAACCGTGCGATCGGGGCCGCGACCAATTGATACCCACGGTTTTCCTTGGGATACGCCGCCGCCAATCGTTCACTCAGAACCTGCAGGGGTGCGGTGCTGTTGGCCAGAGAGACTCCTGGGCTGAACCGGCCGACCAGACTCAAGTTCTCGGCACTTCGATCTGCCAACGTGTTGGCAACCACGCCGCCGGGCCGCACCGCCAGTGGATCCATCATGCCCAGCGGCAGGAAGAGTCCGGGTGAGGTAAGCGACCCGGTGCCGGTGAAACCGCGAGGCATGATGCCGACCAGGGTGAAGGTCGTGTTGTTCAGGACGAGAGTTTTGCCGATCATTGCGGGATCGGCGCCCAGTCGTTGCCAGAGCGGGTAGCTGATCACAGCAACCGGCATCGTCGAGGTTTCTTCTTCGGGCAGAAATCCGCGACCGTGAAGCGGCGCGACGCCGAGGACAGAGAAGTAGTTCGCACTCACAAAGGTCGCGGCCACTGGCCGGGTCAAATCGCCTTCCCTCATTGCGACATTCCCTGGCCAGAATGCCAGCAGATCTTCGAAAGTTTCCTTGCTCGCACGAAGGTCGGCGTAATTTGGATACGAAAAAAAGCGGAAGTTACCGGAGTCCGCTTTTTCCTGCTGATAAACGCCTGCGAGATGGCCTGGCTGTTGAGCGTGGATGGGCTTGAACAGCAGGGCATTGACCAGGGAGAACATGGCCGTATTCGCGCCGATACCGAGCGCGAGTGTGAGCACGGCCACGGTGGTGAAACCGGGGTTCTTCAGCAACTGGCGGTGGGCAAAACGAACGTCCTGCGCTGTTGCCTCGCCAAAACTCGCGCCCCGGGACTCGCGACATTCCTCGCGAACGCTTTGCAGATTTCCAAACCGCCTCCGCGCCTCGCGCGCCGCTTCTTCTGGCGACATGCCGGCAGCAAGGTTTTCCGCCGCGCGGTTTTCGATGTGGAAGCGCAGTTCCTCGTCAATCTCCTGTTTCACCGTTTTCGCTTGCCGCAGCGAACGCAGCCCGTGCCAGATTTTATTAAATGGATTCATGCGTCTTGCCTTGTTATTCGCATCTCATTTCTCCATCCACCCGTCTTTTAGGCGGACGATGCGCTGGCCGTAGGTCGCATTCGTTTCAGAATGCGTTACTTGAATAATCGTGGTGCCTTCCTGATTGAGTTTCTTGAACAACTCCATGATTTCACGGCCTTGATCGGTGTGAAGATTGCCGGTGGGTTCATCGGCCAGAAGCAACTTTGGCTTGGCGATGATGGCACGGGCCACGGCCACGAGTTGTTGTTGCCCGCCGGAAAGCTGGCTGGGATAGAGGTCTTTCTTGCCCACGATGTTGAAGCGATCCAGCACATCGGCCACCAGCGCCTCCCGTTCGGACTTGCGGATGTCGCGGTAGGAAAGTGGAATGTCGAGGTTTTCAGCTACCGTCAGATCGTCGAGCAGGTGAAACTGTTGAAAGACAAATCCGACATAATGTTTGTTAAGGAGGGCGCGTTCTTTGGCGCCCAACCGACGGACCGGGTGGTCGAGGAACAAAAACTCGCCTTCCCAAGTGTGATCATACATGCCGAGAATGCTCAGCAACGTTGATTTTCCGGCGCCCGACGGCCCCATGATCGTGATGAATTCACCGGCGTTGATGTCGAGATTGATCTGCCGCAGCACGTAGGTGAAGCCGGCCTTGGTTTTGTAACATTTTTCCAAGTCGCGTAATTGGATCATGGGTTCGGTGTTGGTTTGGGCGATGTCTGTCCGAGGAGGAGTGCTCATCATGGGTTTCATAGTTTCGGGTCGAGCCTTAAGCCGGTTGTAAAACCAGGGTGATGGCGCGGCACACCCGTTCCCAAATGGCGGTTTCCTCTTCGAGTTGCTTGCGCCCCGCACGTGTCAGCGAATAAAATTTCGCACGGCGATTGTTGTCCGACTTGCCCCATGCCGCCGCAAGCCAGCCTTTCTCCTCCATCCGGTAGAGGCAGGGATAGAGGGAGCCTTCTTCCACCACCAACACATCGTCCGAGCGCTGCTGGATGCGTTGGGCGATGGTGTAACCGTGCATCGGCTCGACCGTGAGCGTTTTGAGAATGAGCAAATCCAGCGTGCCCTGCAGGAGTTCAGCTTTTGTCGTTGGCATAATTAGGTTGTCCTAGATGTTCTAGGGGAGGTTAGGCAGCTTGCCTAGAATGTCAAGGGGAGAACTTTGAGGCGGTCAGTTCCACCCGGAATAGCGGAAACTTGTTTTTTTCGGTGTTGCCCCTAAACTTTCCTTATGAAGAACGATGTGGTGCCCGTTCAGATTCGGGGAATCCTGCCGGCCAACAGCGGCTGTGCGTTGTTCGTGGGCAACGACGAGAAGGTTTTTGTCATCAACGTCGAGCCGCAGATGGGCACGGTGATCGGGATGTTTCTGCGCGACCAACCCAAGGAACGTCCGCTCACGCACGATCTGATGCAAAGCGTCTTCAAGGGTTTTGGCATCACGGTCGAGCGTGTCGTCATCACCGACCTGAAGAACTCGACTTATTTCGCCCGCCTCATCCTCTCGCAGACCAACGAAGTCGCCCGCAAGATCGTGGAAATTGATGCCCGGCCCAGCGATTGCCTGGCGCTCGCGGCAGCGCAAAAAAAACCCATCTTCGTTCACCGGGCGCTGTTTGAACAAGTCGAAGACATGAGCGGGGTCCTCGACAAGATCAACGAAAGCGGCAACGAGCCGGAATAAGCGATGTCCACCTCTGTCGCCAAGCCGGATGCGCCGGTGGCCCTAGTTTACGGTGAAGATGATTTCGCCGTGAAGCAACGGGCCAAACAAATCTACCAGCAGTGGTGCGATGTCCTGGGCGGTATGGATCATGAGATGATCGAAGCCACCGTGAGCAACAGCGGCGACGCGCTGAAAGCCATCGGCCGGTTGCGCGAGTCTTTGCAAACCCTTCCGTTCTTCGGCAGCGGCAAGGCGATCTGGTTGCGCGATTGCAATTTTCTCGGGGACGAACGTGCGGCGCAGGCCAAAGCCGTGACGGAAACCCTCGCGGAACTGGCGCAGGAGTTGAAGGATTTTTCCTGGGACAAAGTGCGCCTGCTCGTCAGTGCGGGCAAGGTGGACAAGCGGAAGGTTTTTTTCAAAACGCTCGACAAGCTCGGCAAGGTGGAATCCTTCGAGGCGCTCTCCGTGGACAGCCGCGATTGGGCGGTGCAGTGCGAATTTCGGGCGCGGGCGGCCATCAAGGAACGCGGCAAGGTGATCCCCGAGAATGCCCTCGCTGAACTCGTCGCGCGTGTCGGGCCAAATTTTCGGCAACTCGATTCAGAAATCGAAAAGCTCACTCTTTATGTCGGTGACCGGAAGGAAATCGTCCCAGCGGACGTGGCCGCGGTGTGCCTGCGCAACAAGCTGGCGCGGGCGTTCGCGCTGGCCGACGCCTTGGGCGACCGCCAGTTGACCCAACTGCTCCGGCGGCTGGACGAAGAGTTGTGGGATTTGCAATTCGACAAGGATAAGTCCGAGATCGGCCTGCTCTACGGTTTGATCAGCAAAGTCCGCGCGATGTTGCTGCTGAAAGAAATGGTGCGCGAAGGCTGGGTGAAGGCGGACGCGGATTATGGCGTGTTTCAGAGGCAACTCAAGCGCGTGCCGGCGGACCGTTTTCCGGCGGAGAAGAAATTCAACCCGCTGGCGATGCATCCCTTCATGCTGCACCGCACGTTAGGACAGACTAAGAATTATTCCAGCGCGGAACTCGTCCGCGCGCTGGATTTGTTGTTGCGCGCCAACCAGCGGCTGGTTGGCAGCGCGCTGGACGAAAAACTCGTATTGCAACAAACCTTGGTGCAAATTGTGGGCACCGTCCCGGTGCGACCGGGCGCGGCACGAATCGCGGCGTGAGGTCCCGTTGAAGTATGAATGTCCCGTGTGCCAATCTGACGGTTCTGGTGGGCCAGCGGTTTGCCTGTGTGAAGATCGCCGGCCGGGCGAATTGCAATGCCAGCGTGAGTTTCAAGACTTTGCTCGGCGAACTGCGGCAACAGGGTTATCCCTATATTGTCCTCGAACTCTCCGCGTGCGCCTTGATGGACAGCACATTTCTGGGGGTGCTGGCGGGATTTGGTTTAAAGGCTAATGCGCCGCCCGGTGACGGTCCGGCCCATGCAATTGAGTTGCGCAACGCCAACGAACGATTGATCGAACTCTTGGAAAATCTGGGTGTGCTCCATTTATTCCGGATCACCCAAGGCGCCGTGCCGGCGGGCGAAACAGCAACTCCGACCGCCCTGTCGCCGTGCGACCCGTCGCACGAAGAACTTACGCGCGCTTCATTGGAAGCACATCAAACGTTGATGGCGCTCAATCCGGAGAACGTCGCGCGGTTCAAGGATGTAGTGAAGTTTCTCGCAGAGGACTTGAAGAAGGTGCGTTAAGCGCCGTAAAGAAGTTCAGTCGCCCCGATAACCACACAACGGTGGCGCCGTGGGCCGGAACGGGCCAAAGCGGCTGACTGTAGCCAGCCTTCACCAACTTGTCCGGTTAACGACTTGGGGCGACAGGAAGCAGTGCCCAGCCGCGACGCATCCGCTCGTGGCGGATACCGCCCTTAATTTCTAAAGTGCCTTTACCGTAATTATTCCTGTAACATTTTCCGGGATCCGCTTAGGAGGTAGGTGTATGAATGAATCTGAAGCGAACCAAACCATGGAAAATAAATGTCCGCAATGCGGGGCGCCATTGCCCTCCGGGGTGCTCGAAGGACTCTGTCCCGCCTGCCTGTTCCAACAGGGCGCCGCCGCAGATACGGCCCTGCCGCCCGAAACCGCGCCCTTTCAGCCGCCGAGCGTTGAGGAATTGGCGCGCTTGTTTCCGCAGGTCGAAATTCTGGCGTTCATCGGCAAGGGCGGCATGGGCGCAGTGTATAAAGCACGCCAACCGGGACTGGACCGTTTCGTCGCACTGAAGATTCTCCCGCCGCAAGTTGGAAGTAGCCCGGGCTTTGGTGAGCGTTTCAATCGCGAAGCCCGCGCGCTGGCGAGGTTGAGCCATCCCAACATCGTGGCGGTGCATGAATTTGGCCAGGTGAATGGACTGCCGTTCTTCATCATGGAGTTCGTGGATGGGCTGAATCTGCGGCAACTGGAGCGCACCCGGAAACTTTCGGCGCGCGAAGCCTTGCAGATTGTGCCGCAGATTTGCGAGGCGCTGCAATTTGCCCACGACGAAGGCATCGTCCATCGCGACATCAAGCCGGACAACATCCTGCTCGATAAAAAGGGCCGCGTGAAAATCGCCGATTTCGGCATCGCCAAGCTTATGGGCCGCGCGGCCGAGGCGGATTTGACGGCCACCCAAGGTATCATCGGCACGCCAAATTACATGGCCCCCGAGCAGGTCGAGAAACCGGAGACAGTGGATCATCGGGCGGACATTTTTGCGCTGGGCGTGGTGTTCTACGAAATGCTGACGGGCGAACTGCCGCTGGGAAAATTCGCCCCGCCCTCGTCCGGCCGGATCGAGGTGGATGTGCGGCTGGACGAAGTGGTGCTGCGCGCTTTGGAAAAGAAACCGGAGCTCCGCTACCAACAGGCGAGCCAAGTGAAAACCGCAGTGGAAACGATTGCCAGCGGCGCCGGTGCGGGTCGCTTCGTACCGCCCGCGCCACCGAATGCCGAGGCGTTGGTGCAAGATATTTTGGCGCGAGCTTACACGGTGAGCATCCGCAGTTGCCTGCGCCGTGGCTGGGCGCTGGTGCGAAGTAATTTCTGGCCCACCGTCGGCATCAGCACGCTGATTTGGGTGCTGCTGGCCATCGCCCAATCGGCCGGAGTCGTGATTACGTCGAACCACGATCGAACCAACGGCGGAGGCTCCATTCTGGGATTGCTGGTGAGTGGACCACTCCTGGGCGGACTGTATTTTTATTTCCTCCAAAAGATTCGGGGCCAACCGGTGACGGTCGAAACCGCCTTCGCTGGATTCAGCAATCGTTTTCTGCATCTCTTTCTCGGTAGTTTCGTGAGCTTGCTGCTGACCGGACTGGGATTTCTCTGCCTGATTCTGCCAGGCATCTATCTTTGGATCGCGTGGACGTTTACCCTGCCGCTGATCATGGACAAACGCCTCGACTTTTGGTCGGCGATGGAACTCAGCCGCAAAATGGTCACCCGCCATTGGTGGAAGCTTTTTGGTTTCGTTCTCATTTTGGCGCTGTTGTACGTGGCGGGCCTCCTGGTCTTTTGCTTGGGAATCCTGATCGCTGCTCCCATCGCCACGGCATCACTGATGTATGCCTACGAAGACATCTTCGGCCCGTCGGGCGGGCTGGCTAACCAACCGGTGGGGATTGGTCCTCACGGTACGGCGGTGGTGGGCGGAAGCCCGGCGAAGTCGTCGCCCGGCGGCGGTTGGAAACCGCTGAAAGTCATCGGTCTCGTCGCAGCGATACTGGTGGTCGCGGTGATTGTTTTTGCCAACTTGATGCACTTTGGTGGACGAAGGGCAAAGGCGTACGAGCAGGCGGAAGCTGCCCTGCAAGCGGCCGATGCCGAGCCGACAACCGTCGCCAGCCGACTTTCATTCGGCCCCGTGACCGAACAGATCATTCAGGCGCGCACGACGGGAACGAATCAATTCTTCGATTTCGACAACCAGATACAGATGACTCCTTTGCCCGCAATCGCGAGCCTTCTCGTCGCTCAACCGGGCGAGGATGAAAACCGTTTGTGGCAGGCGCTGGATATTCCGGAAGATTCCGTGCGCTTCCTTTACGTCGCTTGGTTGGCGGGAAGCGGCATGGACTTAATGTTTGCGGGTGATGGAAAAATAATCGGATTCGATGGAATCTTCGCCAAGGCGCACGGTGATAGTTCAGCAAGTTGGAATGACTGGGACGGTTTGAGTCCAGAACGGGTGACTGAGGCGATTGAGGTGGTGGACTGGAGTCGGCGCGCAAGAGAAGCTTCACGCTCCGGCCAGCCCGCCCCAGCGGCCCCAACCTCGGGCGGAATCGTGAATTCGGCTGTGCAACTTGAATCCCAAAACGGTGGCGGCCCGC
>JANYBF010000499.1 GCA_025360895.1 Verrucomicrobiota bacterium | reverse complement strand
ACGCACCATCTGAAATCTGAAGTTCAGGCAAAATTACCAACTCCGATTAAATCAGCGCTTCCCTAGAGCCTCCTTACGTCGGCTGCTACCAGCAAAGGATCGAGCGCGTGCTTTTCAACGCCAAAGAACGCCTTGAGCTCTTCAATCCGCTTCCGGGCGGCGGCATCAGTGAACGCTTCGCGCTCGCGGACGGCGGCAATCATTAAATTTTTCGGCGTGTGCTCGCCCACGACAAACTCCATCACCTTCGTGCGATAGCCCGCCCATTCGAGAAACAACGCCCGCAGCCCGTCCGTCACCCATTCGGCCATGCGCTCCTCCATGACGCCGTGGTGCAGCACTGGCGCGAGGGGCGGTGGTTTACCGAATTGGGGGCGCAGTTCCTTGTGGCAACACGGTGCCACGACGATGAGCTTCGCGCCCAGTTCGATGCCCCGCCGGATGGCGTCGTCGGTCGCAGTGTTGCAGGCGTGCAGAGCGATAAGCGCGTCCACGCGTGGCAACTGGGTGGATTCAATCGTGCCAGCAACAAACTCCAAGCCTTCGGCGCCAATCTGCTGCGCGAGTTTGTTGGTCGTCGCGACAAGATCCGCCCGCGTTTCGACACCGATGATGCGCATGGGTTGTTTCCGTACGCGGTGGAATAAATGCCAGATGCCGAACGTGAGATAGCCCTTGCCGCAACCCATGTCGGCCAGCACCAAGGGTGCAGGGTCGAAGGCGGACTTCTGTTCTCCGTCTTCGGCCTTCTGCCTTCCGGCCTCAGCTCTCGGCGTTCCTATCCACCCGCACTCTTTGGCCAGGTGCGAAAGGATTTCCAGGTAATGATTGATCTGCCGATGTTTGTCCGCCATCGAGACGCGGACTTTGCCGGTCACGTCGAGCACGTCCAATCCCTGCAACCAATCGCGCGCCGCCGCATCAAGAATCCCCCCGTGCCGCTGGTCGTGCTCGCGCGGCGGCGCTTTCTTTGCGGACGGTTGGTGATCAATGAGCCGGGCCTCACCGGCGGTGTTGGAAATGAACTGCCAGTCGCGCGCCGTTGTGCAAAGCAACGCGCTGTGAAACTGACGATCGAGCTGTTCGCGCACCCACGCAGCCCCCTCGACGAGCGGCAGATTCTTCGTCACGTCGCGTGTGGCGTGGCGAAGCGTGAGCGAGAGATGCGGTACGCCTTTCAACATGATGAAGCGGCCCAGAATTTTCTGAGGAATATCGCCCGATGCCACCGGTGCGGACAGGACAAGCCGGGCGAACGTGCCCTGCTTGAGACTCTCGGCCAGTTTCGTGCAGATTTGTTCGAGGGGAGTGGGTTTGCTATCTGACTTGGGTAACATTTAGTTCAGTGAAAAGACCACGCGCGCCCCGCCTTTGCCGGCTTCCCCAGGCTTGGGCAGCACCGGAAACAGCCGATCGGCGGCGATGTTGCCAGGTCCCATCAGATACTGCTGCACAACCTCGGTGCGGCGTTGCAGCAGGGCATGGATATCCTCGGGGATGACGGGAACGGTGGTCAGCAGCCGGCGCTCGAGTTCTTCGCGAACCAGTTCGCGCTCGGTCTTCGGTTTGGCCGGCCCGGTGGCCCCAGAGGCGGCGGTGGCTTTGCGGGTCTGTTGGTCCAGCTCCGACAATGAAAGGCCGCGCTGGGCCAGCGTGGCGGCACCTTTCTTCGGCTCGTTGCGCGAGTCAGCACCCGTTTCCGGCAAAATCCCAACTCCAGCGGCGTTCGTGGCGGCAGCAGCGACCAGCGTTTCGCGCACGGCCAACTCCGGAGTGGTATTGAACGCCGCCTTGTAGGCCCGGCGCAACAGCCCGTCGTATTCGTCCTCTTCCAGGCTTACGGCGTCTTTCGCGGGTGCGGGTTTGCCGCGTGCGACGATTTCCTCGATGCGCAGGACTTTCATTTTGTCCCTGACCTTTTGCCGGCCGAGCGCAGCGACATCGTTCGTCGCATCAAAAGTGGCGCCAATTTCAAGATTCAGCGCCGGCCGTTCAAAGAGCGCCTTGGTAAGCTTGGCCAGTTTGTTGGTCTGACTGTCATTGAGCAACGCAAGCCCCGGATCGAAATCCACGTATTGCAATTCCTCGCCGCCGCCCGCGAGTGCCCCGAGCAAAGCAAACGGTGACGTGGCGGCCTTGACCAAGATGTTGATGACCGCTCGCCATATCAGGCCGCCGATCCGAAAGCTCGGGTCATCCAGACTGCCGCTCACCGGCAGGTCGAGGTCAATGCGCCCGTTCCGATCCTTGAGCAGCGCCACCCCCAGCTTGATGGGCAGCTTGGTGGCGTTGGTACTCTGGTTGCGCGCGCCGAAGGTGAGTTGATCAAGGCCCACCACGTTCTCAGCCTTCAACACTCGATTGTCGATCAGGTAGTGCATGTTAAAGGTGAGCTTGCCCTTGTTGAGCGGATAGCCCGCAAATTTTTCGGCGTAGGGGGTCAACGGTGTCAGATCGGTATTCGTAAACGTGATCTTCAGATCGACAAACGGATTGGTGAGATCGGGTGTAAGCGTGCCGGTGACGGTGAACGGCGCGAGCGCACTCACCTTGCCGTGCAGGTCAACCGTCGCGCGCGTCAACCCGGGAAAAGTGAGGTCCCGGATGCTGCCATTGAATTCCTCGATTCCGGTGCTGAAAGGCAAGGCCAGCGATTGATCCACCGCGCCAAAGGAACCGCGCTCGAAGACCAGCGCGCCCAGTTTGAGGGGGAACAACAGCGCCCCCGCTGCCGGGCGGGTGGTGGCGCCACTGGCAACGACCGCGGGCGAGTTGGTTGATTCGGCGGCGGCTTGCGGATGCTTGAGCAATGCGAGCGCGCTCAATTGGCCATTGGAACTCACAACGAGACTGGTACGCAGGCCGGTAAACTTCACCTCATCCACCTCGAGGCGATTGGGTTCGAGCGTGAACTGGATGCCGCGCACGCCGAGATTCTCCCAGCGCGCGAATTCGCTGCGCGCGATTGTGTCCGAGCTGAGAAAGTTGGTGAGCGCAACGTTGCCCGTGAAGCGCAGCAACGGCGTATTTGTATCGCGCGGATCAAAGTGCGCGGTGCCGTCCACGTTCAATTCACCGGAGTGGATGACCAGATTGGCCTGCGACTCGACATAAGGTTGCAGCGGAGCGAGGGCCAGATTGCTGACCATCACGCTCATCTGCGCGCCCAGCGGGAGCAGCGTGCCGCGGGTTTCGATTTGGGCGCGGCCACCCCCGCGCCAGTTGAAGCTGACAGCGGCGTTGATCGGGGCGTTGGTTTGATTGGAAACGCCTTTGACCGAGAGCGCGAGATCATCGAGGCCCAGTTGGGCCACCGTTGGCAGGGATAAATCTTCCGCGGTCACGCTGAAATTTTCTACGCTCAATTCCTCCAGCGAGGCCTTGAAATCGGTGATTACCATGGTCTGGAGTTTGGCGGCAAACTGGCGGATCAAGGTGAACTGGTTCGTGGGCGGGAAGACATATTTCTCGGCCTCGAGATGACCTTGCGCATCGCGCCGGATGAACACCGACCCCCCGCTGAGTTTTACCAGCGGCACGCGGACCGTGGCGCCCGTCAGATTCGCACTGACGTTTTGCACGCGGAGATCGGCGAGCGCCAGCAGCGTTTCGTCTTTGTCAGGTGCTTGCACCTGAAAATCACGCAGCTGGACGATGGCGTTTGTGATTTCGACCTGCGGCGGAAACGCGGCGGCGGTGAAGCTATAGTTCGCACTGATGTCGAGCGTGCCGCGCGCGACCCGGGCCGTGGTGAAGTGCGCAAGGTAAGGGCCATACTTGGCCGGCGGTATGCCTAGAAGTTTGAATTCGCCGTCCGACTGCGGCGGCTGAATTGAAATCGTCCCGGCCCATGTGAACGATTCACCGTCACCAGTGTTTGCCACAATGGAATAGTGGCCATGTTGATTCGGACGGGTGCTGAAATTGTTCAGTTCCATGTGTGACGGGCCATATACCGCGTGAAACGGCTTCGGAGTCGTCCCATCCGTGAACGTCAGGAGTGCGTTGGTGATGTTAAGACTTTGAATCAAGAACGGTGGCGGCGGGGCGCTGCTGGCCGAACTGCTGTTGGTCAGCAGGTCGGCAAAGTTGAATTGTCCATCCGCGAAGCGAACCACATTGGCGGTCGGTCCGCTGAGTTGGATGACGCTGAACGTCCACGTCCAACGAAACAATGACGAAAGTTGGAAGTTTACATAAAGCTCGTCGAACCCGGCGAATGGGGTGCCGTTGGTTTCCGTGATCGCAAGCCCCCGTACGGTGAGCGACAACGCATATGGATTCACCCGCACCTGCTGCACCGTCACCGACCGATGGGTCAACGCGGGAAGCTGCGTGCGCAGTTGCCACTTGATGATGGCCGGCGCGATCACGAAGCCGAGCCCGGTGTAAATTGCCAGCGCGGCCACCACCCGTCGGCGGCGGCGGGAACGCCGGGCTTGCGTCGAGAGTGGATGCGAAGTCGTGGCTGCTAAAATTGAACTCATGTTAATCAGCGCGCGATCGCGCACCGTGCCACACTAGGGGAAAATCAGCGGACGGCAAGCTCGCGCCTGCGGTCCTGCTGCCCTTCCCAACTGGCTTGGTCCGCGCCCGGGCGTTTGCCCTTCCGCCTTCGGCACGACGTGGCATAAAATTCATCGCCGCTTTTCTGGGAGAGGACTTTGAATGGCTCCGGGGCTTAACCCATTAGGATTTTGACAGGTCACAGCGCATCGGGCATGGTTTGCGCATGAGTGCCGAGATCATCCCCAGCCACAGCTCGATCAAAATCGGCACTTTGAAAGGCTTTCTGCAAAACTTCGCCGGGCATCATCGCGGCACGGTTTCAGAATTGTCGGCGCGGCTGGACTTTTAATCTTCCGAGTTTGTGCCTCTTAAATCCGCACTCAAAATCGGCACGGTGAGGGAAACGACGTTCGTCGTCGAGCCCCAGCATTGCATCGAGTTCGCCACAGACGGGATGCCTGCCGTGTTGAGCACGCCCAATCTCATCGGCATCCTCGAACGAACCGCGCGCCAGGCCATCGCGCCGTTCCTCGCCGCCGACGAACGCAGCGTGGGGGTGGAACTGGACCTGCGGCATCTCGCGCCTTCGCCGCTTGGGGCCAAAGTCACCGCCACCGCGCGCGTCATCGGCACCACCGGACGGTTCGTGGATTTCCAGATTGAGGCGCGCGATGAACAGGAGTTGATCATTCGCGGCATCCATAAGCGCGCGGTGGTGAACGCGGCCAGTTTCACCAAGCGCGTGCAAAGCAAGACGCGTTGAACCATGTCGCAACCCAGCCTGAACGAATTACTCAAGCAAACTTCGCGCTCGTTTTATCTGACGCTGCGAATTCTGCCCGGCGCGGTGCGACCCCAGATCGGCCTCGCGTACCTGCTCGCGCGCACCACGGACACGATTGCGGACACGGAGATCGTGCCGACGGCGAAACGATTGCAGGCACTGCAACAATTGCGGGGCCGGATTCTGGGTCTGCGAAATAACGTACTGGATTTCACCGAGCTGGCACGCCAGCAAGGGTTGCCCGCCGAACGCCAGTTGCTGGACCGCTGCGACGCGAGCCTCGCGCTCCTGCGGGAACTCTCACCCGCCGACCTGCCGCAGGTCCGGAAAGTTCTCGAAACCATCATCAGCGGACAGCGATTGGACTTAGTACGATTCGGAGACGCGGCGGGGGATACCGTTTTCGCCCTGCGAAACGAGGCCGAATTGGACGACTATACCTATCGCGTCGCCGGCTGCGTGGGCGAGTTTTGGACGACCCTCTGCCGGGCGCATCTTTTTCCCGGAGAAATCCTCGATGACACCGAGCTGCGGACGGACGGGATTCGCTTTGGCAAAGGCCTGCAACTGGTCAACATCCTGCGCGATCTACCGGCGGACTTGCGGAAGGGCCGCTGCTATCTGCCAGCGGACAAACTGGCCGCCATTGGTTTGCAACCGGCGGACCTGCTGCAAGCCGTGAGTGAAAGCAAATTACGCCCCCTGTACGATCGCTACCTTGATCTCGCGCAAGCGCATCTGATGGCCGGCTGGGCTTATACGAATAACCTTCCTCGCCGCCAGGTCCGGGTGCGATTGGGGTGTGCCTGGCCGATTTTGATCGGTCTGGAGACGATCAAGCGACTGCGCACCGCGAGTCTGCTCGACCCCGGTTATCGCGTTAAAATCAGCCGTTCCGAGGTCCGGCGTATCCTCCTCCGCTCGGTGCTGCGATATCCTTGGCGGACCGCATGGCGGAGGCTGGCGCCGCTGCCGATTTGATTTCGTCGGGAAAGCTGTTGCGCGAAAACGGAATTTATCGTAAAAAGTCTTTCATGCAGACCACAAAGTTACTTTTCTTCACTGGCTTGGCAGCCACGCTCGTCGTGTTCGCACTCACCAGCGGCGCGGGCGACACGCAAGAGCAGACTAAAGCCCGGGAAGCGCTCCGGCAAAAGATGTCCGAGTTGAACACCCCATCCGCCACCACTCCCGGTGACCCCGCCCCGCCACCGGTGCCAGCGAGCCCCGCGCAGCCAGCTCCGCCCACAGCACCAGTAACGCCGCCGCAAGCCCAAGCAATCGCGCCGGTGACAATTCCCGCCCCGGCGCCAGCAATGGCCTTCCCCGGTTCCTCAAAATTTGGGCCAGTTCCCGCTGCGGCCGAAGACGCCAACACGGCCCAAGCCCGCGCCGCCTTGCGACAAGAGATGGCGCTCCTTGATGACCCCGGATTTGCCCCGGTTCCGGCGATGGTCGAAGACGCCAATGCGGCCCAAGCCCGCGCCGCCTTACGGCAAGAGATGGCACTCCTTGCAAGTTCCTCCGCCACGGCTAAAAGATCCGCGAAATCCGGCTATACCGCGACCTACATCGCTCCGCTCGTGATGCAAGTTCCCTTATCACCGCTATCTGGCCCCAAGGCGGCCCGCCTCGCGGAATTGCTGAATCGTTACAATGCGGATCAGATCACACCCAAAGATTATCATGTGCAGCGCGCCGCCATCATTGCCGAGCCGTAGGCCGGGGTTACGTCGGTTTTGCGCGGTATCATAGTTCTGCTGGTGATAGGGTTTTTGAGCCGAGCCGCCAGCGCGAGGCATTGCGGAGGATAGAAATTGCGGCCCGTTCTTGCTTATTTCGCACGGCGCTGAAACACGCGCCAAGTTGTCAACTGCCTCGCCCCATAGTCGCAGGTAAAACCGCAGACTGGAATGTTGCCGCCCGTTCGGTTTATTGCTGCTTGCGGGCGCGAAAGGTCGAGTCGACCCGTGCGAACAAGAATTCTTATCCGCCAGCACCGAACGCGGGGTTGAGAATTGCACCTTGGCGGCAACGCAACCCACTATGCGGTCACAGCTTCACCCTTAAGAATCCAATCGTAACCCTTCGCTTCGAGTTCGAGCGCGAGACTCTTGTCGCCAGTCTTGACGATGTGACCGTCCACCAGCACATGGACGAAATCCGGGACGATGAAGTTTAACAGCCGCTGGTAATGCGTGATGACGAGTTGGGCATTGTCGGCGCGCTTGAGCTTGTTCACGCCGTTGCTGACCACCTTGAGCGCGTCAATGTCGAGTCCGGAATCGGTTTCGTCGAGGATCGCGAGCTTGGGTTCGAGCACGGCCATCTGGAAAATCTCGGCGCGCTTCTTTTCGCCGCCGGAAAAGCCTTCGTTGACCGAACGCTTGAGCAAATCGTCCTTCAACTCCAACAGCTTCATCTTGTCCTTCACGAGCGCGAGAAACTCGATGGCGTCGAGTTCCGACTCACCCTTGTGCTTGCGGATTTCGTTCAGCGCGGCCTTGAGAAAGTAGGTGCTGTTCACGCCCGGAATCTCGACCGGATACTGAAACGCGAGGAACAAACCTTCGCGCGCGCGCTCCTCGGGGTCGAGGTCGAGCAGGTCCTTACCGTAGTAAAGGACTTCACCGCCAGTGATGTCGTAGCCATCGCGCCCGGCCAGCACCGCGGCTAGCGTGCTCTTGCCACTGCCGTTCGGCCCCATGACCGCGTGGACCTCGCCCGGGTTGATGGTCAGGCTGACGCCCTTGAGGATTTGTTTACCCTCAACGCCCGCGCTGAGGTTTTTAATTTCGAGGATGGGTTGTTTCATCAATTTAAATTCAATGCTTGGAAAGCTGGCTGTCTCTCTCTGGTAGGTTTGGCCTCAAGGCGGCGAGCAACCCAACAACGGATGCAATTACAAAGAAAGTTAGGACGCCAATTTTCCAATCTTTCCACCACGGCTGAAGTGTCACCGATATGGATACCTCCGAAACTGCAGGCAGTTTGGAAAAGAGAAAATAGGACGTGAACCACAATGCGGTGCAAATCAAGCCGCAAGCTGTCCCCCACCGAAGACCTTTTTTGTAGTTTGGAAAATTCATTTGCTGAGAAACGCCCAAAATCAAACATCAGCCGACGCTGCCTTCCAGACTCACGCCCAGCAGCTTCTGCGCTTCGACGGCGAACTCCATCGGGAGTTCCTTGAACACTTCCTTGCAGAAACCGTTCACGATCATGTTCACGGCGTCCTGCGTGGCGATGCCGCGCGCGTTGCAATAGAAAATCTGGTCCTCGCCGATCTTCGAGGTTGAAGCTTCGTGCTCGACGCTCGCCGTGGTGTTCTTCACTTCGATGTACGGGAACGTATGCGCTCCGCATTTCGATCCGATCAACATGGAGTCGCACTGCGAGAAATTGCGCGCGTTGGTGGCGCTCTTCTGGATTTTCACGAGGCCGCGATAGCTATTCTGCCCGTGCCCGGCCGAGATGCCCTTGGAAATGATCGTGCTGCTGGTATTCTTGCCGATGTGAACCATCTTCGTGCCCGTGTCGGCCTGCTGATAATTGTTCGTCACCGCCACGGAATAAAATTCGCCCACGGAATTGTCACCGAGCAAAATGCAGCTCGGATACTTCCAGGTGATCGCCGAGCCGGTCTCGACCTGCGTCCACGAGATTTTAGAGTTCCGGCCTTTGCACAAGCCGCGCTTGGTCACGAAATTGTAAATGCCACCCTTGCCGTTCTCGTCGCCGGGATACCAGTTCTGCACCGTCGAGTATTTGATCTCGCCGCGTTCGAGCGCGACCAGTTCCACGACGGCCGCATGCAGTTGATTTTCATCCCGCATCGGCGCGGTGCAACCTTCGAGGTAACTGACGTGCGCACCTTCATCCGCCACGATGAGCGTGCGCTCGAACTGGCCGGTGTTGGCCGCGTTGATGCGGAAGTAAGTGGAAAGCTCCATCGGACAACGCACGCCCTTGGGGATGTAGCAGAACGAACCGTCGGTGAAGACCGCCGAGTTTAGCGCGGCGTAAAAATTGTCCGTGTAGGGCACGACCGAGCCGAGATATTTCTTCACCAGTTCGGGATGTTCATGCACCGCCTCGGTGAACGAGCAGAAGATCACGCCTTTTTCCGCGAGCTGTTTGCGGAACGTCGTCCCGACCGACACGCTGTCGAAGATCGCGTCCACCGCCACGCCCGCGAGCCGTCCGCGTTCGCGCAACGGGATGCCGAGCTTCTCATACGTCTCCAGCAACTTCGGATCAACTTCGTCGAGGCTTTTCGGCGCGTCCTTCTTTGGCTTGGGCTGCGAAAAATAAACAATGTCCTGATAATTGATTTTCTCGTGATGCGCTTTTTGCCAGGTGGGCTCGGTCATGGTCAGCCAGTGGCGATACGCCTTCAGCCGCCAATCCGTCAGCCACTCGGGTTCGTTCTTCTTGCGCGAAATCATCCGGATGGTGTCCTCGCTCAAGCCGGGCGGCGCGGACTCGGTTTCCACGTCGGTGTAGAAGCCGTATTTGTATTCCGTCTTTACCAGATCTTCGATGGTCTCGGTGGCTGTGCTCATGAAAAATTATTTCTTCCGCTTGCCCG
>JANYBF010000488.1 GCA_025360895.1 Verrucomicrobiota bacterium | reverse complement strand
GGCAAAGTCGAAACCGTCCAGAAGATGGACCGCAAAACTTATGCCCGCATCGCGGACAAAAAGCATACGGCGGGCTTTTACGCGAATGTGATTTTTACCAGCGCACCAGCAGCCATTGCGTCGCTGCGTAGCAAATTCGCGCTGAACGAAGAAGTGTTCCGCGTCATTTTCACCAATTCGCCCGAACCCAAACCCGCGAAGTAAAACTCGCAGCCCTTGAAGGCCCTATGGCCAGTTTTAACAAAGTCATTCTTGCCGGCAACCTGACCCGCGATCCCGAATTGCGCTACACGCCCAAAGGTACGGCGGTCGCCAAGATCGGTCTTGCCGTCAACCGGACTTGGACGGGAGAAGACGGCGTGAAGAAGGAGGAGGTCAATTTCATTGATGTTGAAGCTTGGGGACGCCAAGGTGAAGTCATCGCCCAGTACATGAAGAAAGGCCGTCCTTTGCTGGTTGAAGGTCGCCTCAAACTCGACTCGTGGGAGGACAAGACCACCAAGCAAAAGGTGAGCAAACTCAAGGTGGTCCTCGAAAGTTTTTCGTTCATTGACTCCAAAGGTGGTGACAGCGGTGCTCCCGAAGTCCCGGGCGCTCCACGCCCCCCCCGTCCGACCGCGGCCCCGTCACCCTCGGCGGAACCGCTCGAAGGCGATAGCCCGCCCGAAAGTGACGACGTGCCGTTCTGATGAAACGGTGCGAAACCGTTTTTATTTTCTTAACCCGCAATTTTAAAGCCCACTATTTTATGAAGACCGAAGTCATCCTTACCCACAACATCGTCGGCCTCGGCGGTGAATCTGATCAAGTCAAAGTCGCCGCGGGTTATGCGCGCAACTACCTTTTCCCGCAGCGCCTCGCCATCCCGGTGACGCAGGGCAACAAGCGCCGCCTCGACGCGTTGCGTACCCGCCGCGCCGAACGGGAAGCGCACGAGTTCAACACCATGACTGAGCTGTCCAAGGGCCTCGCGAAGCTCGTGTGCGTCATCAAAGTCAAGGCGGGCGAAGATGGCAAGATGTTCGGTGCCGTAACCGCCGGGATGATCGCCGACGAACTCAAACACCAGTTCGACGTGTCGCTCGACAAGAAGAAGATTCATCTCGAACACCCGATCAAGACCCTCGGGGAACACGAAATCGAATTGCACCTGCAAGCCGAAGTCAAAGGCACGCTCAAGGTCCGCGTCGAAAGCACAACGCCCGCGCCGGTGGTCGAAGCGGCCGCGACCGACAAGGCTGACGTGCGGACAGAGAAACGCGGTCGTCGTCCAGAAAAAGTCGAAGCCGCTCCGGCTGCCGAAAAGCCCCGCGCCACTAAAGTCGAAAAAGCTGCCAAGCCCGCGAAGGCGTAAGCGCGGCAGTCAGAAAAATTTACCAGCCACGGCGCCAGCCGTGGCTTTTTCTTTTTGGAGCAATACTGGCAAGCGGAGCGCGACCTCGCTGTTCGCGGGCCGATTTCAATCACCAATCCTTCAACTGTTTCGTTCGATTCTTCGCTTCGCCCTGCGGTTGGAATTGGAGCACTTGTTCATCGCCCTTCTGGGCGTCCAGTAACTGTTGTGCCTCCTGCGGCGTCATCGCGTGGGCGGCAATGGGTTGGGGTTCGCCAGTTTCTTTCTTCTCGTCGGGTTTGCCTTTTGCTTTGTCGCTGGCTTTGGCTTGTTGCGGATCTTTCTTATCCTGACCTTTTTTGTCCTGAGCTTCCTTTTGCTTTTGTTCCTTGTCTTTCTGCTGGTCATCCTTCGACTGGTCTTGTTTCTGATCTTTTTGGTTCTGCTGATTCTGCTGCTGCTGTTGATTCAAGAGTTCATATAGCTTCTTGAGCTTGGCGTCGTCGGGGAAGCGTTGCAGCCCGTTGGTAACGGTTTGGAGCGCGCTGGGGACATTGTTGGAGAGATAATGCTGTGCGCCGCCGTGAAAGAAAT
Source organism: Verrucomicrobiota bacterium (assembly GCA_025360895.1). GTDB lineage: Bacteria > Verrucomicrobiota > Verrucomicrobiia > Limisphaerales > JADLHS01 > JADLHS01. The sequence goes on along the minus strand of JANYBF010000488.1, from coordinate 18,991 downwards.
CATCGGCGGTTTGCGCGCGCGCACCCGACCACGTCAGGAACAGCAGGCTAAGGCTGAGCAGGATTCGCGATGGCATCAATATCCTTTAGTTTTTTGGTGAAATCTTCAAACGGCTTGGCGGCAATATTGGACTGGAGGAGCTGCTCCATGATCTCCCGCGCGTGCCGGTAATTCCGGCGTCGGGTGGCGTCGTCGGCTTCTTCCTTGGCGCGCTTGGCGAGTTCCCGCATCAGGATGATTTGTTTCACCCGCGCCTCGACGAATGCCAGATTGAACGTCGCGTCGGGATTGGTTTTGTCCAAGGCCAGCGCGTGTTGGTACTGTTTGATGGCTTCCGCCCACGACTCCTGCAACTTGTCCAAATCTTCCGCTGCCTGGCCAAGGCGGAAATGGGTATTACCCAGATTGTAATACGCCTTCGCTTGCATCCGGATGTCCGGCGCTGATAAAACGGCGGTGAAATGCTGGATCGCCCCGTTGTAATTGGTTGCGCGAAAGGCGGCTGCCCCGGCGTTGAAGTGCAGGCGCGGATCTCCGGGCTTTTGTAATTTGGTTTGCGCTGCCAACAACCGTTCATATTCCGTGAGGGCATTGGTGTATTTGCCCGCGCTGAATTCCTTCAAAGCCCCTGCTGGCGATGCCACCCCGGCCACCGGCAGCAACAGTAATCCCGCCAGCAAGACAACTCGTGTTGCCGTGCTGAGAGGCGCCGAAGGTGACTCCGTCTTTTGGGGAAGCGAGGGTATCTCATCGCTAAATTTTCTTCCCCGTTTGCGCTCCGGCATCAGGATCTCGACCAGCAACAACACAATCGCTGCGGCCAGCGGCCAGTGATAGCGCTCGTGGAAACGTTTTACCAATTTCTCCTGGCCTTCGGATTTGGGCAGCGGCGCGAGTCCTTTTTCATAGAGCGTGTCAATTGTCTTTGCGCCACGCAACGGCAGGTAAAATCCACCTTCGGTGGCGCCGGCAATTTGCTGCAGCAGCGCCTCGTTCAGTCGCGATTTTACGACGTTGCCCTCTGCATCGCGGATGTAATCCGTCCGGCCCTTGGCGTCCTTCACTCGCAATAACTCGCCTTCCGCCGTGCCGATGCCAATGGTGAAAATCTTCATCCCTTCCTTCGCGGCAGCTTCGGCGGCGGCAACCGCATTTTCGTCATTATCTTCGCCGTCAGTGAACAGGACCAGCACCTTGTAGTTTTCGCCTTCTTTGAACGCCGTGAGTGCTGTCGTAATCGCTTCGGCCAGCGCTGTGCCGCCTTGGGGAATGATGTTCACATCCAGTGACTCAACATTTTGTCGAAAGGCGTTGTCATCAATCGTTAGCGGACATTGCAGGAAGGCGCCTCCGGCGAACGCCACCAATCCGAGCCGGTCCGACTTTGCCTGCTGCATCAAATCCAACGCGGCGAGTTTCGCGCGCGTGAGCCGGTTCGGGGCGATGTCCTCGGCCAGCATGCTCTTCGAAGTGTCAATCGCCACGACGATGTCCAGGCCCTTCTGTTTTGATTCCTCCCAGGTAAACCCCCACTGGGGTCGTGCCAGCGCGACGATCAGCAGCGTTACGGCGGCAATCAACAGAGCGAACCGCACCTTTTGGCGTGTCGGTGATACGCCAGAAATCAATCCGGGCAGCAGTCGCGCCTGAATGAACTGGGTCATCAGTCGTTGCCGCTCACGTCCGGCCCACCAGAAAAAGACCAGCAACAATGGCGGGATGACCAGCAACAGCCAAAGAATATGTCCGTAGGCGAAGTTCATATAGCCATTGCCGATTGCCGATTGCCGATTGCCGATTGGGTTTGTAGTTTCGAGCCATGAATCCAACTGAATTGAAAGCTCGTACCAAAGCCTTTGCTTTGCGGATCATCAAATTGCTGCGGACGATTCCAAAAAACGACGATGCTGGGCGCGTGATTGCCAAGCAGATTGTGCGGAGTGGAACCTCCGTGGCGGCTAATTACCGTGCGAGTTGTCGCGCACGTAGCCACGCCGAATTCATCGCCAAGATTGGGACGGTCGAAGAAGAAGCCGACGAGACGGCATTGTGGCTCGAATTGCTTGTCGAGTCCGGGATCGTGTCCGAGCGCAAGCTTTCCGCGCTTTTGACTGAAGCCAACGAGCTTACTGCCATAATGGCTTACTCGCGTAAAACAGCGGCGAGAAAATGATTTCCTAATCGGCAATCGGCAATCGGCAATCGGCAATCTCATGGTAGTCTCCTCAGCACGGTTTGGCTCAGCGTTATCTCGGCCGTCAACAGCACGATGCCGAGCGCGATCAGCCAATGAAACAGCTCCGTGTGTTGCGCGAATTTCTTCACATCAGCCTCGGTCTTTTCCAGCTTGTCAATTTCCGCATAGATCTTCTGAAACCGTTCCGCGTTGTCGGCGCGATAATATTTGCCGCCCGTCAGGTCCGAGATTTTCTGGAGCGTGTCCTCATCAATATCCACCGGGACCATCTGATAACCCCGGCGACCAAACATGTCGGTGGCCGGCATGGGCGCCTGGCCTTGCGTGCCAACGCCGATGGTATGGACCTTCACCCCAAGCGCCTGCGCGGCTTCAGCGGCGGTGAGTGGCGCAACCTTCCCCGCGTTGCTTTGTCCGTCTGTCATGAGAATTACGATCTTGCTCTTCGATTTCACCTCGCGCAACCGGTTCACCGCCGTGCTCAGTGCCGACCCGATGGCGGTTTGATTTCCGTTGATTGAATTCAGGTTGAGCCGTTCCAGGTTTTTCAACAAAAAATCATGATCCAAGGTCAGCGGGGAGGCGATGAATGCCTCCGTGGCAAACGCCACCAGACCGATGCGGTCGCTGGGCCGCGCGTCAATGAACCCCTTCAACACCGCGCGCGCCATATTCACGCGATTCACCCGCTGGCCGCGAATCTCAAAATCTTCCGCCGCCATGCTGCCGGATAAATCGAACGCGACGACGATGTCCACGCCGCTGGCCGTGGCTTTCGTGGTGTCGAATTTCGTGAAGCGAGGTTGTGCCAGAGCGATAATGAACAGGGCCAACACCAGCCAACGCAGTGCCGCGAGCAATCCACCGTAACGTGCCCGGGTTACATTCGTGACGGCGCGCAGCAATTGCACCGATGAATAGACAAACGCCGGCGGTTGGCCGCGTCGTCCCTTCAACCATGCGGCCAGTGGTAGCAGCAAGAGCAGCAGAAGTAGATATGGATAGGCAAAGGTCATTTGACGGCGGAGTGCGGAGTGCGGAGTGCGGGATCATCCTCGCCAGTCGTGGGTGACGGCTGAAGCTCAGTTTCATCAACCAGACGGAGCGCCGAGCCATGCAACTCGCGCAACTCCGGTTCGCCCGGTTCGTATTTGGCAAACTTCACCAGGTCGCAGCTTTGCAGGAAATCACCGAGGGTGGCTTTCTGGTCAGGCGTGAGCCGGTCGGTGCGCTGGAGTTCATGGAGAAATTCCTCGGTCGTGCGCTCGGGGGCGTGGAAGCTGAAGCGCTCTTCGAGGTAGTAACGCGCGGTGTCGGATACCGCGATGACAAAGGGTTTCGGCTGCGCGATGAGCGCGAGGGCTTCCTGCAATTTCTGCCGGGCGCGGACGTGGGCGGGCAGGGGAGGAATAATTGGAATCTGCAACTTCCGTTTCTGCCGCCATTTCCAGAGAGCAAATAAAACGCCGGCCAAAACCAACCCTCCCAGCGTCCACCAAAGCCACTCGAAGCCGCTGGGAATTTCCACCGGTGGCGCAATATCCCGAATGTCATTTGCGGTGGCGATCGAAGTTGGTTGATTCGTAGCCATGAGTTAGTGGAAACGCCCGCCCTCACCCTGACCCTCTCCCCCGGGGAGAGGGGAGCGCCGGCGGGCGCTGCTTAATTCACGGAAGTTTGCCCGGCAAATCCAATCGCTGAAAATCTCGCAAGACGGTGAACGGTTCACCCTCTCTTGGGGGAGCGGGCAGGGGTGAGGGCGGTTGTTCATCTTGTTTATCATCCCCTTAACCTCCGTTTTTCTCTTGTCTCAAAAAACTTCGCCAACGCCGCACCGTAGGCTTGATCCGTGCGCAGTTGAATCGCATCAATGCCGGCGGAGCGGAACAGGCGCGCCGTGTCCGTCTGCGCTTTGGTTTGGCGTTCGGCGAAGGCGCTGCGCTTGCGGGCGTCGCCGGTGTGGATTTCCACCACCTCGCCAGTCTCGGCGTCCTTCAACACCAGTCGGCCCAACGCCGGGAGTTCGAGTTCGTAGCGATCCGTGATTTGTACCGCGACCACGTCATGCCGGCGGTTCGCCTGCTTCAACATCGTGAAGGACGCCTGCGCCAGCGATTCGAGCAGCATCATTTGGGGGCGAAGTTTGCGGCTGCGACCTTTTTTTGGCTCCGCCGGTGAACCGATAAAGTCCGAAACCACCACGGCGACGGACTTATGCCGCGTGACGTGCATCAAGAATTCCAACGCCGCGTTCAAATCCGTCCCGCGCTGCTTCGGCTCGAAAAACAGCACTTCGCGGATGACGCGCAGGACGTGGCTGCGGCCTTTGCGCGGTGGGATGAATTTTTCCACCTCGTCGCTGAAGAGGATGAGGCCGACCTTGTCGTTGTTGCGAATGGCGGAGAAGGCGAGCACGGAGGCGATCTCGGCGGCGAGTTCGCGCTTGGCTTGATCGCCCGAGCCGAACCGGCCCGAGCCGCTCACGTCCACCACGAGCATGAGCGTGAGTTCGCGTTCCTCCACAAACTTCTTGATGAACGGGTGGTTCATCCGGGCGGTGACATTCCAGTCAATCGCGCGCACGTCGTCGCCGGGTTGGTATTCGCGCACCTCGTCGAAGTTCATGCCCTGGCCCTTGAAGACGGAATGGTATTGGCCCGCGAGCGTTTCCGTCACAATGCGGTTCGTGCGCAGCTCGATCTGCCGGATTTTTTTGAGAATCTCGCGGGGAATCATAAAAACGCGGAGTGCGGAGTGCGGAGTGCGGAATGAAATCCGCCCGAAAAACCTGCTTGCGTGCGAGTTCGGCCGGAGTAATTTAAGGCCATGAGTGCCACCGAAATTCTCAAGGCAGCGGAGTCCCTTCCGTTGAATGAACGCATCAAGCTGGCGCAAGAACTTTGGGATAATGTCACGGGGAGTGGGCCTGATCCCGATCTCACCCCCGAACAAGTTGCTGAACTTGACCGCCGCTTGGCGGATTTCGAGAAGAATCCCCACGACGGAATTCCTTGGGAACAAGTCGAAGTTGATCTCAACCAGCGCTTCGGCTGGAAATGAGCCTGCCGGTCCTTTTCAAACCCGCTGCCCGTTCGGAGTTTGAAGAAGCCGTTGCTTGGTATGAAGGAGAGCGTCCCGGACTCGGGCGCGAATTCAAATTGGAAGTGAAGTTGGCGCTCAAGCGGGCGTTGGCTAATCCGGGACATTTTCAGCGAGTTCGAGGCCGAGCGCAGAAGATTCGCCTGCGTCGGTTCAAGAAGTACGCCATCTACTTCGCGGTCAAAGACGATGCCTTTGCCGTGCTCGCCGTTTTCCACGCCTCGCGCAATCCGGCAGAACTGGAGCGTCGGCTGGAATAAACGGAGCGCCGGTCTGTGACCCGCAGCGGCTTCGCCGGACAGAACACGCTCGGAACTGCATTGGATTTTGGTAACGCGGGAGTGCTGCGGCTCACAGAGCCGCGCTCCAGCCGCGAACCTCGTCACGCTGCGGTTCGTGCGCAGCTCGATCTGCCGGATTTTTTTGAGAATCTCGCGGGGGATCATGACGGCAATTGAAAAGTTGGCGATGGAAGCGATTTCTCAAACGAGCGGAACGGCACAAAGAAATCTTCAAAGTCCTTGATGAATTGCTCCTCCGAATTCCAACCTTCTTTTGTTCCATCAAGGCTATCGTCCAGCCGGTAAGCTCCCGTAAAAAATGGATCTGGGATTTCACGATTCACAGCCCAACGAAATAACGCTCTCACAATTTGCTCCCGACTGAGTTGACCGGTGCGGTTGGCAACGCCCAAGCGCGACAGCAAAAGACTCCAAGCTGTATGTTTATCAGCCTCTCCGGGGACTGCTTCAAGCAGTTTGCTTTTGCTGGTATCTCTTTCGATTGAAAGATTAAGCAACCATCCGGGTGTTGGAGAACTGGCTTCAACAATCATCTTGTCAGCCCAAGATTCAATTTCGTTTTCAGGGCATAAACCAGCTTCGAGCGCGAGCTGGAAGTATTCAGCCAAATCTTTTGTGGTTGGTTGCCGCATGAGAATTCAAATTCCACTCACGGCACGGGCAGTTCATCAAAGATTTTCTGGATGACCGTTTCGCTGGTCTTTTCCTCGGCCTCGGTTTCGTAGGTCGGCGTTTTCATTTCGCACCTTTCTTCTTGGCGATGTATTTCACGCCATCCAACTTTTCAAAGTCGTTGTCCTGCGTCCAGAGAGTCGCGTCCTGCGCGCGGGCGGTGGCCAGAATTATTGAATCGGCCATCGGCAATTTGAGTTCAAGGCTCAAGCGTGCGGCGCTCATGGCCAGCGTCGCGTCCAGTTCTACGATGCTGCCTTGCTGCATCAACGCCATCGCTTCCAGCGCGCGCCGCGAGCCGAGTTCGCGCCGAGTCCAGCGGCAGACTTCAAAGATGGAAATGGTCGGCACAACCAGCCGGGAGGCGTCGGAGATGGCCGAAGCGAAGAAGTCTGCATTTGGCCCGCCGCCAAGGAACTCAATCCAACCGGAGGAATCCACGACATTCATAGGCGGTCAGACTCGCGTTCAAAATTGGTGTTCATGCCCTTGAACGCGCCGCGCATTTCTTTGATGGGGCGCAGCGGCACGATGACAATCTGGCCTTCATAATTGATCATCTGCATCTTTTGTCCCGCCTTGAGGTGGAGCGATTCGCGAATTGGCTGTGGGATGACCACTTGGAACTTTGGCGACAGTGTTACGGTATTCATATCGTTGTTATATTGGTAAGACGATATTGTGTTCGATGCGTTGCGTCAACCACCCGCTCACGGTACGGGCAGTTCATCAAAGATTTTCTGGATGACTGTTTCGCTGGTCTTTTCCTCGGCCTCAGCTTCGTAGGTGATGGCCACGCGGTGGCGTAGCACGTCCATGCCGATGCTTTTCACGTCCTGCGGCGTCACGTAGCCGCGGCCTTTGAGGAACGCGTAGGCCTTGGCTGCCAGCGTGAGCGCGATGGTCGCGCGCGGCGACGCGCCAAGCTGGATGAAATCCTTCACCGCGATCTTGTAGGTGTCCGGCTCGCGCGTGGCGCAGACGAGATCCACAATGTAATCCTTCACCTTGTCGTCCACGTAAATATCGTTGATGACTTCGCGCGCCTTGAGGATTTGCGCCGGCGTGACGACGGCGCTGCAGGTGGGCGTGCCGCTCGTTTTCGCCATCACTTCGAGAATCTGCCGCTCTTCGGTGCGCGATGGGTAGCCGATCTTGAGCTTGAGCATGAAGCGGTCAACCTGCGCCTCGGGCAGCGGATATGTGCCTTCCTGTTCGATGGGATTTTGCGTGGCGAGCACGAGGAACGGCTCGTCTAGCTTGTAGGTCTGGTCGCCGATGGTGACCTGTTTTTCCTGCATGGCTTCGAGCAACGCGCTTTGCACCTTGGCGGGCGCGCGGTTGATTTCGTCGGCGAGAATCAGGTTGGCGAAGACCGGGCCTTTGCGTGTGGAGAAGCCGCCAGACTGCGGATTGTAAATCTGCGTGCCGACCACGTCGGCGGGCAGCATGTCCGGCGTGAATTGCAGACGCGAGAATTTGACGTGAATGCACGCGGCCATGGATTTGACGGCCAAAGTTTTAGCGAGACCAGGCACGCCTTCGAGCAGGACGTGGCCGTTGGCCAGCAGGCCGATGACCAGCCGCTCGGTCAAATAACTCTGGCCGACGATGACTTTGCCGAGTTCGTTAAACAGCGGCTGGGTGAAAGCGCTCGCTTCCTTCACGGCTTCGTTAATGGCGGAAATTCCAGTATTCATATCGTTTTTGATTCTACGGACAGATGGACAGGATGACCAGCTTCTGCGTTCAAGGAATTTAGTTGCAGCCGCCGAAGGCAGCCGGTTTCGTCCGGTTTCGGTTGGAACCACGGGCGTCGAGGAGTGCATCCTGACACGATCCCCCCGAAGCGCGCGGCTGTTGGGTTTGGAGTTCCGCGTTTACGCGGTTCCGTGTGCTGAAAGCCGCGAGCCGCCTAAAGGCGGAACTCCAAACCGGGCGGTGTCAAACTGCGCCTGGCATTAAGCGGCCAAACTCGGCGCGTGACAGGTTTCCGTGGAGCCGTTACCAATCGCTGACGATGTACACGCGCCGCTTGAAACTTTCGCTTGGTTTACCGGCTGGCTTGGTTTGCCTGGCACTGGTTCTGAGCTGGCCCGCGTCGGGAGCGGACAGCGTAACCACAAAGAGTCCTGTTTCGCCCACAACGCCCAGCCTGGTGCAACCCACTAACCTCCGCTGCGAATCCGCGCAAAATCCCGGGGGTGTGGATGTTCTCCGACCGCAGTTGGGTTGGGGGTTGGAATCACGCGAGCGAAATCAGAAGCAGAGCGCCTATCACATTCTAGTCGCCAGCACGCCAGCGCTGCTGGAAGCGAACCAAGGCGACTTGTGGGATTCCGGGCAGCCCAATTCAGGAGAGTCCGCGCATGTCACCTATGCAGGCACGCCTTTGACCTCGCGTCTCCGTTGTCATTGGAAAGTGCGCGTGTGGGATGCGTCGGGAAACGCTTCGGATTGGAGTCCGCCCGCGTCGTGGGAGATGGCATTGCTCCGACCCGAGGACTGGCAGGCAAAGTGGATTGGCAGCGGTCCGCCAAAGGAAATACGTCCGCCCGAGGGTTTCTTCAAAAGCACCAAAGAACTTACCAACCTGACTGAAAGAGTGGCGGTGGACGGGCGTTCGACCCTCCTCCGTAAATCTTTCGTTGCCGACAAACCCATCCGGCGCGCGGAGGTTTACTTGACGGGCCTGGGTTATTACGAACTTTCGTGCAATGGCCAGCGGGTGGGCGATCGTGTGCTGGCCCCGGCCAAAAGCAATTACCGCAAATGGGTGCTCTACGACACGTATGATGTGACGACCCAGTTGCGGGCGGGAACGAACGTGTTGGGCATAATGCTGGGCAATGGCTGGTTTAATCCCTACAAAAAATGGTGGGAGCCGTACCGGATGCAATGGTTTGGCTCCAAGTGTGCGCTTCTGCAACTCCACCTCGAATACACCGACGGCTCCACCGAAGTGATCAGTTCGGATGGATCGTGGCAAACGGCTCCCGGTCCGGTGCTCTCTTCCTGCGTTTATGACGGCGAAGTCTATGACGCGACCAAGGAATTACCGGACTGGGATTTGCCCGGCGCGCCCGACTCCGGTTGGAAGCCAGCCAATGTCGTTGAGCCGCCGGGTGGCGTCCTCGTGTCGCAGCTCATGCCCTCCATCAAAGTCATCGAACATCTCAAGCCGGTCGCGGTGAAGAATCCCAAGCCCGGCGTTTACGTGTTCGATTTAGGGCAGAATTTTGCGGGCTGGGCGCGGCTGACTGCGGCAGGGCCGAGTAGGACGCGCATCATATTGCGCTACGCGGAAGATCTTCTGCCCGACGGCAACATTGACGTCACGAGTAACGAACGCGCCCTAGCCACGGATGTTTATGTGATGAAAGGGAAGGGGCTGGAGGTTTATGAACCGCGCTTCACTTTCCATGGCTTCCGCTATGTGGAGGTGACGGGTTTTCCCGGTGTGCCCCAACTCGACAACGTGCTCGGCTGCGTTGTTCATACCGCGTGCGAAAGCACCGGCGAGTTCACCTGCGACAACGAATTGATCAATCGCATTCATCGGGCGACGCGCTGGTCGCAGCGCAGCAACCTGATGGGCTATCCCATGGATTGCCCCCAGCGTGACGAACGGCTGGGCTGGTTTGGCGACGCACTGGTTTCGATGGAAGAGGCGATGTTTAACTTCGACCTGCCGCTGTTCTATCGGCAATGGCTTGAGGGCATCCGCTTCAATCAAAACGAAGCGAATGGCGACGTTTCCATCGTTTCACCGCGGCCTTACATCACGGACGAACCGGACCCGACGTGGAGCAGCGCGTACTTAGTTATGACATGGCAATATTATTTGCACTACGGCGACCGCCAGTTTCTTTCCCAACAATTCGATGCGATGAAACGCTACGTAGATCATCTGGGGACGCAGGCCACCAATCATATTCTGCCAAAGTATTGGATCGGCGACTGGGGGACGATTGTCGAGGGTTGGAAGGAAGGCGAACCGGTATCGGTCAGCACGGCGTTTTATTATTACGACTTGGTCATCCTCGCCAAGGCCGCCGGCGTTTTGGACAAACGACAGGAAGCTGAGAAATATAACGCGCTCGCCACGCAGATCAAAGCCGCCTTCAATCGCACATTCTACGATACAAAGAAGAAGCAGTACGAACGGGGTACCCAGTTTGCAAATGCCTTCCCACTTTTTCTGGGTCTGGTGGAGCCGGCGGACCAAGCCGCCGTGCTGCAAAATATCTTGCGGGATCTGGATCGCCGCAAAGGTCATTTCGACGTAGGCGTGCTTGGCGCTAAATATCTGATTGATGCGTTGACCCAGTTCGGAAGGGAGGACGCGGCATATCAACTCGTCAATCAGACGGGTTTTCCGAGTTGGGCGCACATGCTGGACAAGGGCCAGACGACCTTGTCCGAATTCTGGGACCTGAAAGGTTCACACAATCACGTGATGATGGGCAGCATTGATGCGTGGTTTTATCGAACCCTCGCCGGCATTCAGCCCGATGAAAGCCAGCCCGGTTTCGAGCATATCGTGATTAAACCTTTCATCCCGGACTCGCTGTCGTTCGTGCGAGCCAGCACGCAAACCGTGCGGGGCCGGGTGGCGGTGGATTGGAACAAGCAAGGCGGCTCGCTGCAACTGAACGTCAACATTCCCGCCAATAGCACCGCGACGGTTCATGTGCCGGCGGCTTCCGCTAAAACGGTGCAAAGCAAGCCGACGCTGAAAGCGGTACGCTTTGACAAAGACGCCGCCGTATATGAAATCGGTTCGGGCGAATACGAATTCCGCGTTGCTTCCGGCAGGTAGCGAGTCCCGGCCCGGTCAGCGCGGGGAAGATCAAGGCTGGCGGCTTTTTGAAGACCAGTCCAGGAAAACGAGTTGCTGCCCTCCTGGTTTTCCAACCAAAGCCATCGGGCGATTGGGAAAAAGTGCGAACAATTCTTCATCCGTGATGAGCTTCGTGTCTTGGCCGCCCGCTGGTGGCGTGGGTAGCGCCGTCGCTATCGGTTTGATGGAGGCGATTTGCTGGCGGGAATTTTCGGGCGTGCGGCGCGACAGGAACACGAGCACAAAGAGCAGGGACATCAAGAAGACCGAGCCGATGCGCACGCTGCGCCGCCGCCGTTGCCGCAGAGAGTTGAGTCCTTGTTCCAGCGAAGCCTGGCGGAAATCCGCCAGTTCATCTCCGGCCAGGATTTCTTTCAACAAGTTGGATTGTTCTGGAGGTTTCAAGGGGAGCGAAGTTTGTTGATTATTCGTTCGCGGAGTTGGCGTCGCAGTCGCAGTAGGCGCGATTCGACGGCTTTCTCCGTCAGACCCGTGTTGGCGGAAAGTTCTTTTACCGATGCTGCCTCAAGGTATTTGCCTTCGACCAAGTGACGGTCATTTGGGGCCAATTCGTTCAGGCTTTCTTCGAGGATGATACCCAGCTGGTTGTTTTCCCTGGGCGCCACTTCGTCAGCGAAGTCGCGCCCGTGAAGGGCGAATTGTTGCAACAACACCCCATACCGATGCTGTTTGCGACCGGCGTCGCGGGCGGCGCTGCGTGCGAGCATCTTTAGCCAGCTCCAGAAAGTTTCTTCCGACTCAAAAACGCGGACATAGCGGAGTACGCGTAATAAAGTTTGCTGCAAGGCTTCCTGCGCCTCGTGTTCCTGGCCGCGGGCAACGACCAGCAGAAACTGATACAGCCGGTCAAAATACTGCGCGTGAAATTCCCGAAATGCGGCCTCTTCGCCCGCCACCAGCCGTCGCGTCAAGTGCGCGACGTCGGTAGATACGGGTGGGGCCGTGGAATCGTCTTCCACCGTTTTATTCCTGGTTAGTCGCAGGGCAAACGACAGGTTGGCGGTTGGTGAGGACAACGGATTCAACGGGATGGGGCCGGGGTAGATGGTAGTAAACCGTATCGCTTTCTTAATTCAGGACTCATCCCTTCGAAGCCTGATCCGCCAGCGCCGCCGGCTTCCATGCCGGACGAGCCTGACTGTTCCGGCAGGGCATTCACCACTTTACGCGCGACTTCCACCGCGTCTCGAGTGCCGGTGACGATGAGGAGATTCGCCCCTCGATGAAATCGAAAACTCGGCATTTCCACCGGGCCACCCTGTTTGAGGCTGTTGAGCGTTACCTGGATAATTTGTTCGAGTTCGTTCAGGTTTTTTGCCACTTCCTGCTCACGGTGATCCTGGGCTTCTTTTGGATCTTGCTTCTCGCGCAACCATTGAAAATATGGGCCAATGTTGAACGCCTCCACGGTGCGTTCCGTTTCCGGTGTCGGTGCCGGTTCGCGCACGACAAACAGGCCGGTGTTTGATTCGGCTGCGGCCGCTGCGGTGGGCTGCCCGGTCGTGGGATCAATTTTCGTCGTAAGGGAAGGGGGAATGTTCGGGCCCGCTGAACCCGGCCCCATCCAATCAAACTTCGCACCGCTGGCCACGCGAATTGCTTCCAACTCATCCGCCAAATGACCCGCGCGTAGCTTGAGATCCGAAATTTTCAGCTTCGCCAGGCCGGGCGCCAATACGATGTTGGCTGTGGTGTATTGGTCGCGTAGGGCATCCACCACATTGCCTAATGTGGCCTCGGTCCCGCGTCCCTTCGGCGCGTTCACCAATTGTCCATCCTTGATCTCGAGGTCGTAACCGGACTTCGCGGACTCAACCGGCAACAGTGATTTATTCTCGGCAGCCAGTGATTGCGGCAGCCAGGCCAATGCGACAGCAAGACTTACAGCGGTAAAGAACGGTCGAAATGATTTATGTTTTTTCATGGCGAATTCGGTTTTTTAGGGATTCGGTCTCATAGTCTCACCCACAACACGTCTGCCGTCCGCCAAATCATGCAACTATCTCACAACTCCAGCGGTTGGACCGGTTTTGTTTCCGGAGGATAACAAATTTCAGCCGGCAGTGCGCGAGATAAAATCTTGCTCCATGTCAAACCCGCTTCATCCCCGGCTGACTCTGCGTGACTGGAATTTTTTCTCGCCTGCGATGGGCGGAATCAGGATGCTCAAACTTGTGAACTCCGGCATGCGAGAACTTTGCTCAAAACATCAATCGAGGAATCCAAGCTCGACGTCATTCAGCGCGAAACGCCCTTAGCCATGCCAATCAAACCCACCCTTTGTTCGTTCGCTGCCCAAGGATTTGTGCTGGCCACATTCCTTGCCGGACTTTCCGCGGCTTCCGCGCTTGATCTCAAGCACGCCGTCATCGTCATGCCGCCCAACATCTCCGGCCCTGAAAGGAAGGCCGTGACGATGTTGACCGAAGAAATTGAGAAGCGCACGCAGGTGTTTTTGCCGACGATGACCGAGTGGCCTTTGTCGAACGCGCCCGTTATTGCGGTCGGTTCGCGATCTGAGCTTGCGAAGTTCGCCGGGCCGTACCCCAAGGAATTGCTGGCGGTGCGCAAAGCTGCCGGTCCCGAGGGCTATCGGTTGTGCGTCAAACGCGGCGCGGTGAGTCCGGCGGTCTTTATCATTGGTGACGATGCCCGCGGGGTTTTGTTTGGAGTTGGCCGGTTGCTGCGTGAACTCCACATGTCGCCCGGCCGTGTGTCCCTGTCCGATGATTTGGACCTCACCACTGCACCCAAGTATCCGCTGCGAGGTCATCAACTCGGCTACCGGCCGAAGACTCATTCCTACGATGCCTGGGATCTGCCGGTCTGGGAACAATACCTCCGCGACCTCGCTGTCTTCGGCTGTAACGCCATCGAGTTGATCCCGCCGCGCTCGGACGATGACGCCGACAGTCCGCATTTCCCGCGTCCGCCGATGGAGATGATGACCGGCATGTCGCAGCTTGCCGATTCCTACGGCCTCGATGTGTGGGTGTGGTATCCCGCTTTGGACAAGGATTATTCCGATCCTAAAACTGTCGAGTCTGCTTTGCGCGAATGGGGTGAGGTTTTCTCGAAGTTGCCCCGCCTCGATGCCGTGTTTGTTCCGGGCGGCGACCCCGGGCACACGCCGCCAAAACTGCTCATGCCGCTGCTGGCAAGACAGACCGAGAACCTGCATCGTTACCACCCCAAGGCGCAGATGTGGGTTTCGCCGCAGGGTTTCACGCAACCATGGTGGGACGATTTCATGACCATTGTGCGCGAGGAACAGCCGGCGTGGCTCACAGGCATTGTCTTCGGCCCGCAGGTGCGGCTCGATACCGTGAAACTCCGGGCGTTGCTGCCGGCGAAATACCAGTTGCGCCATTACCCCGACATTACGCACAACCGGCAATGCCAGTTCCCGGTGGCCGACTGGGACGCAGCGTTTGCGATCGCCGAAGCGCGCGAATGTGTGAACCCGCGCCCGCGCGCCTACGCCAACATCTTCCGCGTCTTCCAGCCGCCGACCATTGGCTTCATCACTTATTCGGAAGGTTGCAACGACGATGTGAACAAGGCGGTCTGGTCCGGGCTGGGCTGGGATCCTGACCGCGACGTGATCGAGATCCTGCGCGACTACGGCCGTTATTTCATCGGCGACCAATTTGCGGATGAGTTCGCGCAAGGCGCACTCGCACTCGAAGAAAACTGGCGGGGTCCTGTCTTGGAAAATGACGGCATCGAACCCACATGGCAAAAGTTTCAAGCGATCGAGCGCAAAGGCGGACCAAAACTGCGCGCGAATTGGCGTTTTCAGATGGCGATGTTCCGCGCGGCTTGCGACGCCTATGTTCAACAACGCTTTGCCTACGAGCAGGACTTGGAACGCACCGCGCTGACGTTGTTGCAACAAGCGCCCGAGAAGGGTTCGCTCGTCATGATTGACACGGCGCAGGCGACGCTTGACCGTGCGCGGACAAATCGCGTGGCCACCGATCTGCGCGAACAGATTTCAGTTCTTGGTGAGGCCCTGTTCCAAAGCATCCGCATGCAACTGAGCGTCGCGCGCCATCGCGCCATCGCACCCGATCGCGGGGCGACGCTCGACACCATTGATCTGCCGCTTAACAACCGGCCTTGGCTCACCGCCCGGTTCCGCGCCATTCGCAGCCTCCCGGATGAAGCCTCGCGCCTCGCGGCCATCCGCGAGATTGTGAACTGGACCGACCCCGGTTTGGGTGGCTTCTACGACGATCTCGGCGACCTGACGCGCCAGCCGCATCTCGTGCGCAACCCGAATCCGGAGGCTGATCCCTCCAACTTGGAATCGGCGTTCGTCGGTTTCGCCGACCAAAAGGGACGACTCACCGAGCCGGACAATTTGGACGGCGACTTGCGTTACTCCTGGCTCAACCACGCGGAAACCTTGCGCAGCACACCGCTGCGGCTGCGCTATGAGCATCTCGATCCCAACGCGAGCTATCGGGTGCGGGTCGTTTACGGTGGCGACAGTCTGCAAAAGCCCATCCGCCTCGTCGCCAATGAGTCGGTTGAGATTCATCCGCTGATGCCGAAGCCGCAGCCGATCAAACCAATCGAGTTCGCCATCCCGCGCGCCGCCACGGCGAAGGGCGAGTTGACCCTGAGTTGGAACGGCGCCGCGGCGTTGGGCGGCAACGGTCGCGGTTGTCAGGTCTCCGAAGTTTGGTTGATCAAAGAATCTCCGCTGGCCGCTCGCTAAACCGGCCGCGAGCTTTTACCCATCTATGAAATCCAAAAAATCAGCATCGCCGCCTTCCCGATGGGAAAACCCCGTCAAAGCCAAATTGAAAAAAGGCCAACCCGTCTTCGGCGTAACGATCACCGTGAACAGCGTCGAAGTGGCGGCACAGGCGGCGGCGCTGGGATTTGATTTCATTTGGCTGGAGATGGAGCACGCGCCGGTCAGTCTCGAAACCGTGCGCAACGTCGTGCTGGCCACGCGCGGCCTGCCGGCGGTGCCGTTCGCGCGGCCGCCGGTCAACGGACTTTGGACCGCCAAGCGCGTGCTCGATGCCGGCGTGCTGGGCGTGATCTTCCCGTTCACGAGCACTCCCGAACTGGCCCGGCAAGCGGTGGCCGCGTGCCGTTATCCCACGCGAGGCTTGCGGGGTTCGGGTGCGGATCTCGCGGCCTTTCGCTGGCCGGCACCACAGGGTTATTACGATTTTGCCGATGAAAATGTCATGGTCGTGACGATCATCGAAGACCTTCCCGGACTGGAGAACGTGGACGAAATCGCCGCCACGCCGGGTGTTGATGTGATTTTCATCGGCACCAGCGACCTTTCGTTCTCGCTCGGCCTGCGGGGCAATCAGGATCATCCGAAGCTCGACACGGCCATCGCCAGGATCGTGGCGGCCGGGAAGAAACACGGCAAGGTCTTGGGCCGGCCGGCGCTGACGGTGGCGCACATCAAGAAATTCCAGAAGCAGGGTTTCCTGTTTTTCCAGAGTGCCACCGACACCGAATTCATGGCCCGCGGCGCCGCGCAATTGCTCCAGCCGTTCGGCAAATCGCTCCGCGCGCTTTCCACTACCAGCGTGTGAGCTTCACTTGTAAATCAAAAACTGCTCCCGACGCTGCTCAAACTCCGTACGATCCTTTTGCCAGGTGGCACGAATTTCTTCGAGCGGTTGATCGGCCTTGATTGCCTCAAGGGTGGCGCTGTGCAAGAGCAGGTTCTTCATTTTGCCGGGATCAAACTCTTTGGGATACAGCCGATATAACGTCCGGGCGATTTGCAGTCCCACATCCACCACGTTGCAGCGGTCACGGTCGTTAAGCATGACGTAAACCCCACCGCACGGCTGGCCTTTATGCACGCTGGCCGTGGGTGTGAAACGAATCGGCACGAACCCCACGCCCGACAGCCCGGCACGGTTGAGTTCGTCGGCCAGCTTCACGTCGTCAATAGATGGCGCGCCCACGACTTCAAACGGTGTGTCCGTTCCGCGGCCCACGGACAGTGCGCTTTCGAGCAGGCCGATGCCCGGATACAGGATGGCCTGCTTCAAGTTGCGCATGTTGGGTGAGGGATTCGTCCACGGCAGTCCGGTTTCATCCAACCATGCATCGCGTCGCCAGTTTTCGAGTTCAATCACCTTGAGGTCGGCCTTGGTATTGCGCTCGGCGTTGAACATTCGGGCCAGTTCCCCAATCGTCATGCCGTAGCGCAGCGGGATGGGATGGAAGCCGACGAAGCTGGTTTTTTCCGTCAACACCGGCCCGTCAATCGTTAGTCCGTTGATGGGGTTCACCCGGTCGAGCACGATGAAAGAAATGCCCGCTTCCGCCGCTGCTTCCATGCACAGGCCCATCGTCGAGATGTAGGTGTAAAACCGGCAGCCCACGTCCTGAATATCGAACACCAGCGCATCGAGCCCCTTCAACTGCTCCGCCGCCGGCTTGCGGCGGTCACCGTAGAGACTGTAAACCGGGAGCCCAGTTTTCTCATCCTTGCTGTCGCCCACGTTTTCATCCTGTGCGCCGCGAATGCCATGTTCGGGACTAAATAACGCTACGAGCGTCACGCCCGGTGCGGCCTTGAGCAGATCAATGGTCGCGTTGCGCTCGCGATCCTGGCCGGTGTGGTTGGTGACCAACCCGATGCGCTTGCCCTTGAGCGGTGCAAAATTATTCTTCACCAGCACGTCAATGCCGTTGAGCGTGTGGAGATGGTTTGTGGTGGGGCGCGTCACTCCGTGCGCGCCGTCGTTGGGTTTCAGGCCGACGGCGGGCAGCGGACTACCCGCCCTACCCGTTGCATCCGGTGCTCGCGGAGTAAGCGACCCTAGCACGTACGCGAAATTAAAATCCGCCACCGCTTCGGCGGCAAGCGTGCCCAGTCGGCTGCGCAACGTGCCGACGCTGCCTTTCTCCGTCGGATGATTCCGGTTCGCGAGGAAAATCACGAACGTCTTGGAAAAGGGATCAATCCAGATCGAAGTGCCGGTCCAACCGGTGTGACCGTACGAGCCAAGCGGGAAAAACTTCCCGCGCGGCCCACTAAAACCTGTGTCAATATCCCAACCCAGTCCGCGGCGGCCCTCAATGATGTCGGGCGTCTGCACACTCGTCATCAACTTCACTGTCTCCGGTTTGAAGATGCGCACGCCGTTGAGTTCGCCGTCGTTAAGAAGCATCCGCGCGTATCGCGCCAGATCGTTCGCCGTAAGAAACAATCCCGCGTGACCCGCCACGCCGCCCATGCGGCGGGCCCGGGGATCATGCACCACGCCGCGCACCGGTATGCCTGCCTCGACTTCCGTGGGAGCGATGCGAACCAACTTTTCCGGCGGAGGATTAAACCCGGTATCCTTCATGCCCAAGGGTTCGTAGAGTTCCCGTTTGAGAAATTGATCTAGCGGTAGCCCGCTGATGCGCCGGACGATCTCGCCCAGCAAAATTGGACCAGTATCGCTGTACACCAGTTTTTCGCCGGGCGGGTTGGCGAGTTTCTCGGTACACGCGAGCCGGATGGCCGCGTTGGCACCCGACCAGTCTGGTTTCAGGCTGACGTCCGGCCGCAAACCCGAGACATGCGTCATCAACTGGCGCACGGTGATGTTTTCCTTTTCGCCGCCGGTGAACTCGGGAATGTACGTTTGCACGCGCTCCTCCAGTTTCACCTGTCCGCGCTCCACCAACAGCATGATCGCGGGCGTGCAGGCAATGACTTTGGTCAACGATGCCGCGTCGAAGATTGTGTCTTCGGTCATCGCTTCCTCCACCGGCACGATTGCGCGTTTGCCGAACGCCTTGTGATAACCCGCGCCCTGGTGTTCGACCCACAAAACGCCGCCGGGACATCGCCCTTCGGTGATGGCCTCG
>JANYBF010000481.1 GCA_025360895.1 Verrucomicrobiota bacterium | reverse complement strand
CGTCACAAGGAATGGCCCGCTCGCTTCGCGCAACCTGACTCCTCCGCCATCAGCAAGTGCAGACGACACGATGCTCGTCATAGCCATGAGCGCGGCAAGGTGAAACGTGATTTTTGATGGGCGGCGAAGGTTCATCTTAGTTCTCCGCTCGGGGCGGCCAGCCCGCGCATTTGCATGGGTTGAATTGAAATCCATATCCCAGCCAGAAACAATGCCGCTGCCAGCGCTCCCCATGGAATGAACGCTCCGAGCGCGGAGCGGAAGCGGGCAAACCGCCGTCGCGCCGTCCGCCAGGCAACGTAGAGCGAGAGCAGCAGCCCTGCGTCCAGCAACAGCAGCCGTAGGGTCGGTAACCAGTCGTGCGTTGAAACGGACGACCTCATCCAGCCTTGCGCGCCGAACCATGACAGTCCGAGGTCGGTTGCGACGCGTTGGATCGCTGGGAACACCGTCGGCGCCGCAATTACCAGATGAAAAATAAAATGCGCCGCCCACATCGCGATCCCGAGTGGTGCGAGCGCCATCGTGAACTCACACGTCAAGCCGATCAAGTCCGTGCTGGAATTTGCTTTGGCGCGGCCGAACAAACGGCTCATCCAGCCGCACACCAGTGCCAGCAGCGGTGGCAGAATGAGCAACGAGAGAACCAAGAGTGTTGTTACCACCGGCAACGTGGAGTGAAAACCAAATTGAGCGACCAGCCGATCCTGCCACTCAACCACCGGCGCGATCATTCCTGCGGCATTCACAAACGCGCCGAACACGAGGAGCAAAACCAGCGCGGCGAGGTCCGGACGCTGCGCGAAGCGGCCCACGGAGGAGCGCGGCGTATCGTGCGCCAGATCCAGCGCGGGGACGACAGCAAGAATTCCGACGTTGTCGTGCGGACAGGCATGGACGCAGTCGAGGCAGAACGTGCAGTCCATGTTCCCGGATTTGCGCGGCTGAAAAAGTTCGAGTTCGCATCCCCGCTGCGTTTCGTTGCCGCGGATGCAATCATGCGTCGTACAGGTGCGGCAGGTTTCCGGTTCGCGGACTTTCACTTCCAGCGGCGAGGCAAGCGATTGCACAAACTGGAATTGACCAATGGGGCAGACGTATTTGCAGAAGCTCGCGCCTTTGAACAACCCGTCAATCACCAGCGCGGCAGTGAAGTAGCCGACGATGATCCACGCCGTCCACCAAGGGCTGTCCCACAAACCGAATGCTTCATAGGCCCACAGGTAAAGCGCGAGTAACCCGACCGCGAGCCACTTCGAACGGAGGGCGCGCGGCCAGCTCCAGCGCGCCGGCAGCACGCGCCGGCCCAGATCGCGCACGAGCATGAACGGACAGGTCATGCAGAAAAAATTCCCGGCGACGAGCAGCACAATGACCATCAGCCCGCGCCAATGGGTCCAAGGCAGCACCCCTGCGAGATTCATCGGACTGAGTTGTGGTCCAAGCAGGCCATCCGCCACGATGAGCAGCGCGAGCAAAAACATCAGTGTTTTGGCGACTCGCCGGAATGGTGGGCGACGCAGCATTGCGCCGATGAACGGGACGCGGAGGAGGTCGAAGGATCGGGTAACTTTGTGGCCGACAACGTGAGGAGGCGGATTCGTCGATTTCACCAGTGGGTCCACCTCCTCACGTCGGCGGCTACGATTCGGTACTACGGCCTCGCGTTGCGCGAAATACTCACTCGGTCTCACGCCGCGACGCCCACTCAGGATTTGCACCGTGATCAAACCGACCGGAACCAGAAAGGCCAGTGACCCCGGCACCCACATGATCGCGCCTGCTGCGGCTTGATCGCTCAACGCGGAAATGTTCCAGAGGCGCGGGGCGGCTTCGTAGGTGGGATAGAGCACGCGGTCGTAGAAGGAGAGGAAGGCGGCAAGTGCGGTGTTTTGCAAATCGGCAATCAGCAGATAGGGAATCAGCGTCCAACGCGGCCAGTTTGCCCGACCCGGCCAAGGTTGCACGACCGGCCACCAGAAAAGCAACGCCGTGCCGAGAAAGCACGCGTGTTCGAACGCGTGCCATGACGACGAATGCAGCGCCAGTTCATATAACGCAGGCAGATGCCAGAGGAGAGTTGCCGCCATGAAGACGAGCCCGCCGACAAGTGGGTGCGTCAGTTTGTGCCCGAAATATTTCATTGCGGGCCAGACGAGAAACGGACCGAGGGCGTCGCGCACGAATTTGCGCGGCAGCCCGCACAACAACGGCAGCCACGGCGCTCCGAGCAACAACAACGGCGGCGCGACCATCATCAGCAACAGGTGCTGGATCATGTGAACCTGTAACAACATTCCGGCGAACGCATCGAGTGGCGAGGCGATGGCGAGGAACAGCGACGTAATGCCGGCGAGAAATGCGAACAGTCGCCATCGAGGAAACCGATGCGGAATCTGTCGGTGAAGTTGCCGCCAGCCGCGCCCGTAGAAGAACACCGTCAACGTCAGGGCAAGCATTGGCAGCGGCTCGAAGGACCAGGAACGAAAAGCCGCTTCGAGGGTGGGATTCATTTGGGATACAGGTTAGCAAACCAATCAGCTTTTATTGGAGCAATGACGAGGGTGCATAGCTTTGGCCGGCTGACTGATAATCGATTTATTGCCCAGCTGCGCACTTACGAGGCTGCGAATAATTGTTTGAACACATCTTCATTCCAGGGATTCTGGTTCACTGGAGGAGTCTTCTCGCTTTTACAATATGGACAAAATTTGTGTTCGGAAATGAAACCCATCGGCTCACCCTCAACGACGGCAGCAACACTGTGCCCGCTCTCTGACCAAAGGAAGGTCATCTCCGGATTTTGTCTGACCTTCAAAGGCATCAAATTCTCAAACACGCACGAGCCCTTATGTTTCTTGAGGCTCGTCTTCGCACTATGCTCCATGAGCGAACCATGGCGTCTGTAAACCCAGCACACGTTGCTATGCAAGTGAGCGTCGGTCCGCCGGTCCGGGTCTGGCGGTAGGAGCACGAGCGTTCCAAGCACGCCATCATCTTCGAAGACTGCCGTTCTCAAAGAAATGACGTTGTCAGAGAAGAGGGTCATGGCACATAGCAGTCTAAAAACTGAGTTTATAACCCAGCGCGTTGCGGCGGCGGCGTGGCCGGCGTAGTCGAATCGCGTGCGGGGAGCTCGTTGGCCGGATGCAGGGTCAGCAGGAACGACACGAGCGCGTCCACCTCGGTGGGCGAAAGATTCTTACCGTAGGCGGGCATGTTGCCGCCGCCCTGG
>JANYBF010000477.1 GCA_025360895.1 Verrucomicrobiota bacterium | reverse complement strand
GCGTCTTCCTTGCGGACGGCTTCGGGCAACACGGACTTCAACGCGATCTCCGGCGCGCAGCAATAGTAGTCCGCGATCCATCGCGCCAGCTGAAGAACTTTCGGGGTCACCAGGGTTTGCGCCCCAATGACTTTGATAATGAGCTTGAGTTTGGTGTGCGCGGATTCCTCGGCAATGGCGGTAACAACGCCCAATACTTTGCGCGCCCCGAACGGCACCTGCACCCGGCTGCCCACGTCCACGCGGCCCGCGAGTTCGGGTGGAATGGCATAATCAAACTCCTTGCGGAGTGCGATTTCGAGGCTGACGCGGGCAATCATCCACTCACATTGAAACCACGAAACACACGAAAGAAAAGCACCGCCGAGCAAACCGTACTGCCCCTGCGTCATACTTGGCGGAGCCATTCCGCCGCCCCGGCGCGGCTTCAACCCTTGGCGGCGATTGCGACTGCAATTTCTCTTTTACGACGCAGGAGAGTTCACTAGACTTCACCCATGCCAGAGATTGCAAATTTCGTAAATAACGGGGCCACGAGTGTCACCCCCGGAGTGGCCGAGAAGGTGTTGCGCCAATTGCCCCAGTGGAAACTGGAATTCACCCAAATCAATGCCCCGCTGTTTCCACACCTCGTGGATCAGTTGGAATTCCTAGCCGATGCCATCGAAGACGCGCTCGAAGGGGCGTACAAGGAACTTCCGTATTCGGCGCTGGCGCAAGGAGTATTCGCGCTGGTGTACGCGCACAAGAAAGTGGGAATCATCCCGGACAGCGTGTTGAGCCTGGGTTACGCGGACAATTCGAGTGTGGTGCGGGCCGTTTTGATTCAAAACGAGAAGGCGTTCGCCATTTACGCCAGTGCCCAAGGCCGTAACTGGCAAAAAATCACGAGCCAGCCGTAAACCCAGTGAGCAGGGTCGGTCAACGAACCTCACTACTCAAAGCGGTTAGAAATTTTGCCGGTTTCGCCTCAGTCTCGTTGCCGCCCAGATTCGTGCAGGGAAAACGGGTTCGGCCTGAGCTTCACCCCGGAGACGGTGAGGTCTGAAAATTCAGGAAAATTCGTTCGCTCGGACGGGCGCGCTTTATTCCAACCGCCGGTCCACTTTTGAACGTTCGCCGATCGCCGGTTTGATTTTTCTTGTGCCGGCGACTTAACCCCCCTAAAGCCGTATCTGCGATTTGCACTTGTCATGACTAAAAAACAACTCCAGTTGCTCGCGAAGCAACACGGCACGCCCCTCGTTATCGTAGATCACAACGAAATCCGCCGGAACTACGCCGAGTTCCGCCGTCACCTGCCCCAGGTGCAATGCTATTTTGCCGTGAAGGCCAACGCCGAACCGGCCATCGTTCGCACGCTCTACAAGGCGGGGGCCAGTTTCGATGTGGCTTCACTTCCGGAATTCATGCTGGTGTACGAGAACATCAAAAAGTTGCCGGCAAAGGCGCGGCAGGATTTCATCTGGGACAAAATCATTTACGCCAACCCGATCAAGCCCCGGGAAACCCTGTGCGCCCTTGATCAATACAAGCCGCTCGTCACGTTCGACAACCTGGCCGAGTTACAGAAAATCAAGCAGTACGCGCCGCACGCGGGTGTGGTCGTGCGCCTCGGCGTGGCGAACACCGGCTCGCAATGCGAACTCTCGAACAAGTTCGGGTGCCCGCCCGGCGAGGCGGTGGATTTGATCGTCGCCGCTTTCAAGCTGGGCTTGGTCGTTGAAGGCCTGAGTTTCCACGTCGGCAGCCAATGCACGAACTTCGAGAATTTCGTCCAAGCCCTGAACGCCGCCGCCGCCGTGATGAAGGAAGCGCGCGAGCGCGGTCACGAACTCAAGATTCTCGACATTGGCGGCGGCTTCCCCGCGCCCTACAACAAACACGTTCGTCCCTTCGGTGAACTTGCCCGGGTCATCAACGCGGAACTCACCCGCCTTTTCACCAAGGACATTCAAATCCTCGCCGAGCCAGGCCGTTTTCTAGTTGCGAGCGCCGCCACGTCTGTCGCCCGCGTCATTGGCAAGGCCGTGCGCGATGGCAAACGCTGTTACTACATTGACGACAGCGTCTATCACACCTTTAGCGGCATTATTTTCGACCACTGCCAGTATCCGTTAAAGGCGTTCAAGTCTGGCCGGAAGGAAGTCTGCGCTGTTTTCGGCCAGACGTGCGACGGACTGGATTGTCTCTCCCAATCGGAGTTGTTGCCGGAACTGGCGATCGAAGACCTGGTTTACGCCGAAAACATCGGGGCGTATGGGAGCGCTTCGGCGACTTATTTCAACGGTTTCCCGCCGGCGAAAATTGTTCACGTCAACCAGTAGCGCGACTGAGCGACTGAGCGGCGTGCCCATCCCTATGGTGCGATTGCGCGCTTGTCGGGCGTGTCATGATGGGTTTGAGAATGTATTCTTTCATAAACGTGATGGTTGATGTTGGTAACTACGTTTTCAGCGTGGCCCCGACGGAGGCCGCGTTCAACCCATCATGGCATCTAACCCGGCGGGAGCGTCGCGGTTGCTATCGTTGCGTCTCGTGCGTCGGGTCGCTGAGCTATATTGGGTCGTTGACTAGACAGCAGCACACAAGCAGCACACACGGATCAAATTCGACACCTTATGCAGCGAGCATCAAATGGCCGGTTCTGGTTGGGCGCATTGGCTTGGTCATTAGCGGCCTGGTTCACCGGTTGCACCCGGTCGCCGACCCAAACCGCTGCCGAACCCGCCCCGCTGACACCCGTCGCAGTGGAACTGCAACCGCTCCAAGGAACCTGGCAGGGAGTCGTGGTGGGCGATAAGTCGGGCGACAAAATTACCATCACCATTACCGGCGATTCATTCCATTTTCACCGGGACACGAACTTTTGGTTTGAGACGACCATTACCCTGCCGTCCGGCACCAACCCGCAGCAGTTTCGCGCCACCATCAAAGGTTGTCCGCCATCACAGGCCAGCAGCCTCGGCAAAGTGGTCGCCGCCGTCTTCAAGATTGAGGACGGGACACTGACCGTCGCCGCGCGCGGTGACGATGACGACGAGACGCCGAAAGGTTTTGAGGGTGAAGGGATGACGCTCTACCAACTCCAGAAGGTTCAGACCGAACCACCCAAATCCAAATGAACCGCAAACGCCTTCTAGCCACAGATGGGCGCAGTTGAAACACAGATGTCTTTATTTGCCGGAGCGCGGCTGTGTCGTCCTCGACCAGCCGCAGCGCGTTGAAAAAGCTGCGGCTGGTCTGCGACACAGCCGCGCTCCGTAATTTCAAACTGAGCCACTACCCGGCGGACGGTGTGACTGGAAATGCCGTTCACCCTTTGTCCTTGGCTCGTTTTCCTGATTTCGAGGACGAGGAGGATTTCCCAGTTTCAATCATACCCGGTGCCCATGCCTATGGTTGACCCGGCTGCGCAGAGCGGCTAAATTACAACTGTCGTTGTGGGGGCGTAATGGTTTCGACCTGAGGGAAGCGCCAGAGGCGGCATGCCGAGGACGATGCGTTGGCCTCGTTAAACATCGCATCAAACAAATAAGCTAACGAAGAATTAGCCCTCGCGGCCTAAGTGCCGTGACGTTCGCCGGGGGACACCTGCTACCTCGGATGAACGCAACAGCAGGCATGGTGGAAGGCGGAGACCGCGCGCCCAAGCCGAGAAAATTCCATGCGGACTAAGCAGTGGGACTCGAGTTCGGGCGCCATCCCATAGCCGACAATATATCCCGGACTAAGCATGTAGTCGCGGCTGGGGATTCAATCAGGGACGGGGGTTCAACTCCCCCCGCCTCCACCATATTTTATCGGCAAATTCTGACTGCTCTTGGCGAGATGGGGCAGTTCCAGCTTGAAGCAGTTAATAATAATTTTGTGGCTTAATTTATCTGCCAAACAACTTCGCGCATGGCATCAAAGTCCACACAAGAACGTATTCGACATCGCTGGATTGCGCACGGCAGCGACTGGGCGGAGTTCGAGGATTTGTTACTTGGTGACAGGGACGGACTGACAGCACTTCGTCAGGCTGTTGACGATGCGCTTACGAACGGCGAGGGCGATTTGCGGGAAATTGATTCTCCGTTTGTCGCAGTTCGAGTGCTTGATAAGCATCCCGATCAGGGGAAAAAGAAGCCGTCGCAGGGCTGGTTTGCAAGCATCTGCATCATACTTTTAGCTGCATTCTTTATTCTCTGTTTGGTCTATGGATTTATTCGTTTGCCAGATCTCTTTAAATAAAGTCTGTAGTCCAGCCAACGCGCTTCAGCGAATCGCCGCAGGCAAACCCGCTCCACCGTTCAAGTTTTACAACGCTGACTTTACACTCCACCGTCGCTGTCTTGGCGGGCGCTGAGCTTAAGAGCGATCTCCTCTCGATCTGCCGCTCAGAGAGGTCCGGTTCGTTCGGAATATAACTTCGCCAGTTCAAGCATGAGATTTTCAAGCCGGCGATAGTATTCTTCCTCCCCGAGGTTTGATTTGGAATCGCGCAACTGGGCAATGGCCAGTTCCAGTTCGTCCCGGCGGGCGCGGAGCTCGGGTGACATCTTCCGCTCCTGCTCGCTGCGTACGAGGTGTAACTGGTGTGCGCGCAAGCCGTCCACCGTGCCACCGTCCGCCGTTTTTTTTACGGCGCGGACGCCGCGGAAAAAATCGGCCGGAGTTCCCTGACTGTCACCGTTATCGTCGAGCAACGCGGTCTCGGTGGCCAGACGGCCTTCGCCTTCGTAAAACTCCGTGACCCGGCGCGAGGCAATGAGGAAAGCTTCCAACAGCGAAGTCTGGCCATCTTTGTCGAGGTCCGCCATCGGATCGGTGATGGCGGCGGCGATGAATTGTCCAAAGCGGGCATAGTTCTGTTCATAACCGCTCTTGGTGGCGGTCACAACCACCCGGCCCGGCGCGGAAAGCTTGTTGATAAACGGGCCGCTGGACGAAGCGCAGTTGATGACGATGACGGGGCGGTGAAATGGTTTCAGCCACCCGGCCAGTTCCGTGGCCGACAGGTCGGGCCCGCGCAAGTTGAACTTGGCTTCCTTGCCATCGAACGTCCCGTGGCCAATGAGGACAAGCCACAGTTCAGATGTGGAATTTATGGGTTCATCCGACAAGGCTTGCTTCAGCAATGACAAATCAGTGGCAGCATTGGTCGGCCCCAGACCGGTTACGACGTGCTTTGCGCCTGCCTTGTCGCTCGCCTTGAGCCAAAAGTCCGCCCATTTCAGAAAATCTTTTCCGAAATCTTCCTCACCCGCTGCACCGACGGCGACGATGACGGTTGCCCGATTATCTAAACTCGTTCCATTTGCGAGGGCGAAATCGCCCACGACAGCCAGCCAAACCAGCAGCGCGATAAACTTGGCAGCCGACGACATTCGGAGGTGGAGATTCACACCATTCCTTTCCATCTTCGCAATCCCCATTCGGCGGCAAAACAGGCCAGCGCCAGCAAAAAAACGAACGGCTGATGCCATAGCGGAGTCGTCACGCTCTCGGTGATGGCGGCGCTGAGGTTCGGTAATTTTTCCGCAAAGGCGGCCAGTTCGTTGGCGGCGATTATTTTTCCGCCCGTTTGGCGTGCGATGTTTTCGAGCAGCGCGCGATTTGGTTTCAATGACTTGAACTCCTCCGCAGCCGGATCCGCCGACCAACCCGTTTGGGCGCGACCCACCTCAACC
>JANYBF010000458.1 GCA_025360895.1 Verrucomicrobiota bacterium | reverse complement strand
CCAGCGCCCGGCATTTC
The DNA here is from genome assembly GCA_025360895.1 of Verrucomicrobiota bacterium. GTDB lineage: Bacteria > Verrucomicrobiota > Verrucomicrobiia > Limisphaerales > JADLHS01 > JADLHS01. Next base: position 3,902 of record JANYBF010000458.1, on the reverse strand, counting down.
TTCATACAACCAACCTGTCAAATAAATTACACCGTCTGCAAAAATAGCAGAAGGGAACTCCATGAAACGATCGGAGGTGATAAACATGGCAGCGAAGAAAAAAGCCGCAAAAAAAGTTGGTAAGAAAAAGAAGTAGTCGTATCAAAACACCGGGATGGCAGGTTTGGTCCGTAGGACGAGCTTTCCATCCTGGTTTTTTATTCCCCACAACCCCGGAATCCCATGGCCAAACTTGTATTTGATATTGAAACCTCCGCGCTCCCGTTGGACAACTTTGATGAAGTTCCCTTCTGCTATTTTTGCAGACGGTGTAATTTATTTGACAGGTTGGTTGTATGAAGAAATGCCGGGCGCTGGCAATGATTATTTCAACGATACTTTTCTCCGGCGATGGAATTGCGACCATCGGCCACCGATAAAAACTTTCGCGCACGACAAATTGCGACGCCATTTCCGGGATGGGTTTCAAGAATTTTTTGCGGCGCCGCCTGCGCGAACCCGGTCGCGCGCGCCCGATTCTTCAAGGCGTCGCGCGGAGGAAAATCTTGCGCAGATCACGACCGACGAAGCCGCGACAGGAACGCGAGGGGCACGCTCGGCGGCGGCGGCTTCGGGGTGGGTGGACATAAATCTGAGTTGAGGGAATTTCACGGCTTAGGGTCACTCAGAAGCTTCCAGTTTTCGCTTTTGACGCGCAAACGCACTGCATTCAACATCTTTTCATGCTCTTCGCTGGGTAGCAACGCGTAAGCGCGAGCGTAATTGGTTTCTGCAAATTTTAGATCGCCCGTGGCCAAGGCGATATAGCCGAGATAGGTATAGCCGTCATAGTCGTTGGGCCATTTCGCGATGAGCCGCTGCGTGATGTCGGAAGCTTTATCATGCTCACCATGATCTAATGCTGCTCGAACCGCAGTCCATGAATCCGCTTGCGAAAGCTTGCGGGACGTAGCCATCACGACCGAAAAAGTGAAGAGCAGTATGCAAGAACACACGCTGATTTGAACAAGCCAACGGAGTTTTTTTAGCTCCTGCAACACCTGCTGATTCAAGTCGTCGTTCATGGTCGGCTCTATTGCTACTTCGCAAACACCACTTCCTCTTCCACCTTCGACTTGGACGCAGCCGGTGCGGAGATGATATTCCACGGGATTTGCATCACGCTCTTCAAGCCTTCGCGCACGCACTTGAGATTTTCCTGCACGACGTGTTCGCCGCGTTTGCCGAAATACTTGCGGATGTATTTCTCGACCGATTCCAGCACGTGCTCATCGCCCATGCCGGAGCGCGACGCAAACGGCGTCACGCGGATGAAGATGCCCACGAGACAGACGCCTTGCATGCGCTGCTGGAGGTCGGGGTCGGTCGCGATCTCTTTCGCGATCTTCACGGTGTCGAGATAGAAGACCTTGAGCCGTTTGTTGCGGATGAGTTTCTGGCCGTAGGCGGGGATGTGATCCCAGACGCGTTGCGGGTCGGTCTCGGGGCTTTGGATGAAGATGCTGCCTTCGTCGGCGATGCCGTCGAGCGGGTTGCCGAGGTTGAAGGCGTTCACGTCGTTGAGCGGGATGAACTCGACGTGCGCCAGTTCGCTGTGCGTGCGGATGTGTTTCTCCGCGACGGTCAGGTAATAGGTTGTGGGCAGACCTTTTTTCTCCGAGCCGTACTTTGGATACGCTTGCACGTAGATGTTGAACAACTCGCCGACGAACGACGCGATAAGTTTGTTGGTTGTGACCGAGCCGAACCCGCCAACGGAATGGCCGCGCATCGAGAACGCGCCTTGCGGACGGAGATCCGGGTCTTCACCATCGGACAACGCCAGCGCGTGTTTGATACCGATGACGGTGTATTCGCGCGGCTGGTCAGCGAACATGTTTTTGACGATGGAAATGAAGTGGCCGCCGCGCACGTCGCGCGAGCCGAGTCCGGCGGAACAGGCGTAAATCTTCGGGATGCTCGTGATCTTGGGATATTTGAATTCGCCATTCGAGCCGAAACTCAAGCCGGTGAGCGCGTCGGCGAAGCTGGCTTTGATGCCCTGGACGAGCGGATTAGATTGCGCGAGCGGATTGTCCATGCGTTCGAGCACGGTGAGCGCGCGGACGTTTTTGAGCGCGTCTACTAGTTGCGTGGCCGGGAATGGCGCGAAACAGGTGACGTGAACGACGCCGACCTTGAGATCCAGTTCCTCGCGCATGTAATCGGCGGCGGCCTGCGCGGTTTCCATCATGCCGCCCATGCCGACGAGCGCGTATTCCGCATCGTCCATGCGATAAAAATCCACCATGCGGTAGCGGCGACCGGTCTTGGCGTAATACAAGTCCATCGCCTCCTGCACGGCGCCGGGGACTTTGTCGTAGAAATGGCGTTGGGCGATCTTGCCCTTCATATAAGAATCCTGGTTTTGCACTACACCGGTCATGATCGGGTTGCGCGGATCGAACAGGATGCGCAGCTTTTGATTCGGGTCGCCCATGTATTCCTTCATGAACTCCGTTTCGGGCAACTTGATGTTCTCGATGGTGTGCGTGGTGAGGAAACCATCCTGCACATTCATGAACGGCGTCTCCACCGCCTCTGCCGCGCGCCGGGCAATCAGTGCGAGGTCGCACGCTTCCTGCGCGTTGCGACCAAACAAGATTCCCCAGCCGCAATCCGACACGCTCATCACGTCGTCGTGGCCACAATGCACGTTGAGCGAATGCGACGTCAACGCCCGTGCGCCGATGTGGAACACGATGGGCAACCGCTTGCCCGAAATTGTGTAGAGCACCTCCTTCATCAGCACGAGGCCCTGACCGGAGGTGAAATTCGTCACGCGTCCACCCGCGAGCGCGAAGCCCTCGCACGTCGTCGCCGCAGAGTGTTCAGACTCCGGCTGGACGAAGGTGATCGTGTCGCCCCAGAGGTTTTGTTTCCCGTCGGACACCGCAGTCTCGTAACCCGTGCCCATCGTCGTCGAGGACGTGATGGGATACGCACACGCGCCGTGGGTGATGTTGATTTCGACCCAGACGACGCCACCGGCACCGTCAGAAACGGCCGGGATTCCAGGGTAGAGAAAATTCTTCGCTTCGTTGCTCATAAAGTTTTTTGAGCGAACGAGACGTCAACGCCAACGCCGGCCACCGTTACCGCTGGTCGGCGCAGGGATGCCGCCCGCGCCCGCCGTATAAGTGTTGTGTCGGATCTGGACACTACGGAGCGGCTCCCCGGCAGGCAAGGGATTTAATTGCGGAACTAAACTTTTATCGCTGGCAAACACGGGCGGCACACACTTAGCTATTTCTCGTAACGAGAATGAACCGGCAGCCGCAACCACAACTGACGTTCGACCCCGCCGAATGGCTGGGCGATGCGCATCCGCTGGTTGAGCAACTTGGTTCCACGGACGGCTTGGCATCGTTGCATGCGCTGGTGGATGTCTTCCCCATGCGATCGGTCACGGATCTGCCGGCGGTGCGGGAATTTCTTCGTGCCTATCACTATCGCATCCTGCTGCCGCACGAATTACCGGCGATCCAGGCGGCTTTCGCCCATGCCGGACGGAATGAAGTACGCGAACTGATCGCGTTCGATCAGCAACTGGCCCGCGAACCGCAGCTCCAGGATTTGGCCGGAGCTAGTCGGCGGGTTGGTCGGTCGCAACTCCAGAAACTCCGGTCACTGCGGGACGAACGTGCAGTGCAACGCTACCTTGCCGCAGTGGAGAACCAGGAGGCCCACGGCTGGCATACGTTGGTGTACGGTTTGACGCTGGCGGTCTATTCGTTGCCCCTGCGTCAGGGCTTGCTGGGTTACGCCCATCAAACCACGCGCGGATTCATTCACAGTGCGGCGCGTTCGCTTCACTTTATGGAAGCGGATTGCCACGCCTTGTTCGATGAAATTTGCGCGCC
>JANYBF010000413.1 GCA_025360895.1 Verrucomicrobiota bacterium | reverse complement strand
CAAGTCGTCCGCCGGTACATACACCGCCTGGAAGCTGGTGATGGAACCTTTCTTGGTGGACGTGATGCGTTCTTGGAGGTCACCCATTTCGGCGGCGAGCGTTGGCTGATAACCGACCGCGCTGGGCGTGCGGCCGAGCAGCGCGGACACTTCGGAACCAGCTTGGGAAAAGCGGAAAATATTATCCACGAACAGGAGCACGTCCTGATTCTTTTCATCACGGAAATACTCGGTTACCGCGAGGGCCGACAGCGCTACGCGGAGCCGAGCGCCGGGGGGTTCATTCATCTGGCCGTAAACCAGACCGATGCGAGAGCCGGGTTTGATGATCGGCAAGCCATTTTCCCCGATTTTCGCATGGCCCTTCTCATCTTTCTCAACTTTGATGACGTCGGCTTCAATCATTTCGTTGTAAAGATCGTTGCCTTCGCGGGTGCGTTCTCCGACCCCGGCGAACATCGAGACACCGCCATGCAGCTTCGCGATATTGTTGATGAGCTCCATGATGACGACCGTCTTGCCGACACCGGCGCCACCGAAGGCGCCGACCTTGCCCCCCTTCAAGAACGGGCAGATGAGGTCAATGACCTTGATGCCGGTCGTGAGAATCTGCGGGCTGGTGGATTGCTCCACGAGTGACGGAGCGGCGCGATGGATGGGCAGGAACTTGTCCGCTTTCACCGGGCCCTGTTCGTCCACGGGATTTCCCGTGACGTCGAACACCCGGCCCATGACGGCTTCGCCGACGGGCATCGAAATCGGTCCGCCCAGGTCGGTGATTTCCATGCCGCGCTTAAGGCCCTCGGTGGCGCTCATGGCGACGGTCCGCACCCAGCCGCCGCCGAGGTGCTGTTGGACTTCCAGCGTCAGTTTCGTCTTTTCGGTCGCCCCGGGCGAGGTGAACTCGACGGTGAGCGCGTTGTAAATGGCCGGGAGCTGGTCCGCGAACTCGATGTCCACGACCGGGCCGATGATTTGAACGATTTTGCCTTTGTTCATGTTCTAAATTTTTTGACTTTTAATTAATAATTACGCGCAGCGCCTAGCCCAACGCCATCTGGGCGGTGGTGATTTCCAACAGTTCTTTCGTGATATTGGCCTGCCGCAGCTTGTTGTATTCAAGCGTGAGATCTTTGATGAGCTGCTTCGCGTTATCGGTCGCGTTCTTCATCGCCACCATGCGCGCGCTGTGTTCGGACGCCTTGGCTTCGAGCAGGACCTGGTAAACCATGAAGTTGAGAAAGTGCGGCAGGATGGCGCCCAGGACCTGTTCTGCGCCCGGCTCGAACAGGTGTTCCAGTCCGCCTGCTTCCGGCGTGGCGCGTTGTTCCATCTCGGCCTCTTGCTGCGGGGTCACGCTCGTTTCGTTCAGGAGCTTCTGGGTTTCACCAATGGGGAGCAACCGCCGCACTTCGACCCGCTGCGTGAGGGTGTTGACAAACCGGGTGAAGATGACATCCACGCAATCCACCTCGCCCTTGAGAAACATTTCCTGCAACGTCTTGGAAATGGCGCGGGCTTCGGCAAACACGGGGGCATCCTTGTAGAGAAACTCCGCCGCCAGATTGCGCTTTGTCCGCGCGATGAACTGAGCCCCCTTTCTGCCCGCGGTAACAAAAACGGTGGTATCCTTGTCCCACTTCATCACCTCGCGCCCCATGTTCGAATTGAGCGCGCCGCACAGGCCCTTGTCCGTGCTGACCGCCAGCACTCCGCGCTTGCGAACTTCGCGCCTCTCCATCAAAGGATGCACGAAGTCCTGCGAGTCCTTGCTGGCGCTGAGGATCACCCGGTTCATCAAAACCGCGTAGGGTCGACCGGCCAGCGCCGCGAGCTGCGCTTTGCGCATCTTCGACGAAGCGACCATCTGCATGGCCTTTGTGATCTGGGCCGTACTCTTGACCGACTTGATGCGTCGGCGAATGTCGCGGGTGCTGGGCATGAAATTATTTTCGGGCGCGCGCCTTCACCCGATAAGGCGGTGAGGTTTCGCGCATGTGAAAACCGATTTGCCGCCGGTTTGCCGGCAGCGGCGGCTCGATTAATTGCCGGATCGCTTCAAACAAGTTTTGAAGTGCTTCATCGTGTCCGGTGATGCGGCCTTCCAGTTCGGCGAGCTTCCCGGCGAGTTCCTTGTGCGCGGAAAGCTGTTCGCGCATCGAAATGAAAACCTCGACGATGCGGACGCTGGCTTCGACTGCCGTTTTACTATTCAGGACTCCAGCCAACTGGAGTGCGCCGTGTTCAGTGAAAACCCAAGGCAACTTGCGCGGGCCGCCGTGCGTCTTCGGCTTGGTGTAGTTCGGCTGCAAGTTGGTGAACTCTTGCGCCGTGAGTTGAAACGCAAACGCCTTTGGAAAGCGCTCGCCATTCCGACGCACGGCTTGATTCAGATGCTTCAGATCAACCCCATAGACCTTCGCCAGGTCAGAATCCCGCATCACGCGCAAACCACGCACGTTCAGGATCAATGTCTCGATCCTTTCCACGTTTACGATTTGTTTATATGACATAACCATCTAATGTTTAGCTGTTTAAAATCTTGAAGTCACAATTTGTGACTTCAAGTTCGCTCACCTACCAGTCATCACCGATAAGTTTGCTTGAACTCGCCGACAGCGGCCTTCAACTCGGCAGCGAGCGCGTCGTTGATCGCCTTCTCGGTGCGAATCTTCGTCAGCAGGTCCGCTTTGCGCGTGGTAAGGAATTCCGTGAGTTTCGCCTGAAAATCCTTGATTTTCTCCACGTCAACGTCGTCGAAATAGTTGTTCTGCACCGTCCACAACACCGCCACCTGGATTTCCACCGCGATCGGATCGAACTGCGGTTGCTTGAAAACTTCCACCACGCGTTTACCACGTTCCAGAATTCCCTGCGTCTTGGCGTCGAGGTCGGAACCGAACTGCGCGAAGGCCGCCAGCTCACGAAATTGAGCGAGGTCGCCCTTCAGGCGGCCGGCCACCTGTTTCATCGCCTTGATCTGGGCGGCGGAACCAACGCGGCTTACGGAGAGACCGACGGAAACGGCGGGCCGCACACCTTGATAAAACAAATCCGTTTCCAGAAAAATCTGCCCGTCCGTAATCGAAATCACATTCGTCGGAATGTAAGCCGAAACGTCGCCCGCCTGCGTCTCTACGATCGGGAGCGCTGTGAGCGAACCGTTGCCATATTTTTCCGAAACCCGCGCGCTACGTTCGAGCAGGCGGCTGTGCAGATAAAACACGTCGCCTGGGTAGGCTTCGCGGCCGGACGGGCGCTTCAAAACGAGCGAAACCTGGCGATACGCCACGGCTTGCTTGGACAAATCGTCGTAAATGATGAGCGCGTCCATACCGTTATCCATGAACCATTCGCCCATGGCCGCACCGGAAAAAGGCGCCATGTACTGGTTCGCGGCGGAGTCGGATGCCGACGCCGCAACGACGATGGTGTCGCCCATCGCATCGGCTTTTTCGAGCTCCGCGATGACTCGCGCCACGTTCGATTGCTTCTGCCCGATGGCGACGTAAATGTTGTAAATCGGGCGAAATGTTTTGTCACCCGACGCGCGCCCCACTTTGTTGTTGCGCGCCTGATTGATCATCGTGTCCACCCCGATGGTCGTCTTGCCGGTCCCACGGTCGCCGATGATCAACTCGCGTTGACCGCGACCAATTGGAATCATCGCGTCAATGGCCATGATGCCGGTCTGCACGGGCTGGCTCACAGATTTGCGCCGGATGATGCCAGGCGCGATTTTTTCCACCGGATAAAAGGCGTCTTCCTTGATCGGCCCTTTGCCGTCAATCGGCTGGCCCAGCATGTTCACCACGCGACCGAGCAAGCCCTTGCCCACGGGCACGGAAAGCAACTTGCCCGTCGTCTTGACCTCCTGGCCTTCGTGGATGCTGAGATAATCACCGAGGATGATCGCGCCCACTTCGGTTTCTTCGAGGTTCAGGGCGAGGCCGGTGACGCCGTTGCCGAAGTCGAGCATCTCATTGAGCATCGCATCGGTCAGGCCCTCAATCTTGGCCACGCCGTCGGCACATTCGCGGACAATGCCGACATTCTGCTTGTTCACCGACGTTTTCACGCCGCTGATTTGCGCTTCAATTTCCTGCAATAGATTGCTCATAAAATTCTAGTTGATAGTTGGTGGTTGAGAGTTGAAAGCGTCAGAAGCTTGCTTCCAATTCGCTCAGCCGCGCCTTCACACTCCCGTCAAAAACATCGCTGCCTACTTTCACCCGCAAGCCGCCAATCAACGCCGGGTTGACCGCGAAAGTCACAGCCAGACCGGGGCCATAGCGCAGCCCCAAGTTCGCTTTGACCGATTGTTGCAAGGCTTCACTTACCGGCACCGCGCTCTCCACCCGCGCCGCGCGCCGATCCAGGTCGAGCTTCACCAACCGCTGGAAATGCGTCAGAATCCCAACGTAACCCCGCGGTTTTTGCGCGATGACCGCACCGACCACGTTGCGAACCCGCGTCTCGTCCAGCAGGCCGCTGACTTTGCAGGTGTGGAACAACTGCTTCGCGTCGCGTCGGGCTTGTTTGGTGGTCTTCATTCCGCGAACTGATTAGTTGGCGGCCAGTTGCCGGTTCGTTTCGTCCGCCAGTCGCGCTTGATCGTCCGCTGTCAAAATCTTGCCCGTGACCTTCGTCGTGGTGTTGACCACCAAGCGACCGACTTCCTTGCGCAATTCGGTCTTCATGCGCACGAGTTCCGCTTCACTCGCCTGGCGCGCCTTGGTAATGATGTCGTTCGCCGTGGCAATAGCTTTCTGAGATTCAACTTCCAAAACTTTTGCGGCGGAAACACGCGCTTCCTCGATCATCTTGTTCCCCTGCGCGCCCGCCTGCGCCAGAATTTCCTGAACCTTGACTTGCGCGCTGGCGAGTTCAGATTTGATCTTCTCGGCATTGGCCAGGCTCTCCGCGATTTTCTCCCGGCGCCCTTCGAGCACTTTCAGAATCGGCTTGTAGGCGAAACGATGGAGCAGAAAGCAGACGACGGAAAAGCTGATGACCTGCGAAAAGAAAAGTTGCCACTGAAAGCCAAACTGTTCGCCAGTGGCCTTGAGCATCTCACCGATGCCGCCTTCAGAAGCGGCCAGCATGAAAAAATTATCCATACAATGTTCTGCTAAAATGAGGCGCGGAGCAAAGTCTCCGCGCCTCGTTGACTATTGCCCCTTCGCCAGGAAGATCGCGAAGAACACGATACCTTCCGCGAAAGCGGTGCTCAAAATGGCCTGAACGAGGATCTTCGTGGCCGCGCCGGGATTGCGCCCGACCGCTTCCGAAGCCTTCATGCCGATGAGACCGACGCCGAGAGCCGCGCCCAAACAGGCGAGACCGATGTGAATATTACCAGTCATTTTATTACCTTTCGTTTTTCCCGCCGCCCCCCGCGATTGAACACGGTCAAGGCGGCGAAATCGTTTAGTGCTGCGCGTGTTCGTGCCCCTCTTCGTGCGTGCAAATCAGCAGCGTAAAGACCGCCGTCAACAGCATGAACACCAAGGCTTGAACCACCCCGACCAAAAGCTCCATCGCGTAAAACGGCAGCGCCAGCAGCCAACCGAACCACGGGCCGCCCATGATTGCCATGGATTCCAACATGTTTTCACCGGCAAAAATATTACCAAAAAGACGGAAGCTCAATGACACCGGGCGGAACGCAATGGAGACCACTTCCAAAACGCCGACCACGATGAACACGAAGATCATTAAGACCTTCAGCGCCCCGGTCGTGTCACCTTTCGGGCCGAACAGGTGCAGGATAAATCCGCCCGGCCCATTCGCCTGCAATGCCCAGACCGTCCAGCAAACAAAGAAAATCATCGCCATGGCCAGGGTCATGTTCAGGTCGGCATTTACTCCGCGCAGCAGCGGACGGGAAATGTGATCGAATGATGCAATTCCAAAAAATGATCCGGTAGCGTGTTCGCCCCAACCCATCGTACCGACCCCGGGAACCAAGCCGGCCCAGTTTGTGGCCAGAATGAAAATGAAAATCGTGGCGAAAAACCAGAAGGTCTTTTTAACCAGTTCGTGACCAATAATATCTTCCAGAAACCCATGCAAACCTTCAACCAGCCACTCCCAGAAATTCTGCGCCCCCTGCGGCACCGCTTTGATGTTTCGAGTCGCGATCTGGGCGAAGACGATGATGCCCAACGCCACCACCCAAGTCATGATCATGGAGTTGGTGACACTGAAAGGCCCGACTTGTATATGAGGCGCCGCCGCGGGAAGACCTTCGCTATGCACAGCGTGCTCCGCCGCATGTTCCACATCCTTGGCCGCCGCCCCCGCAGCGTGTTCTGCATCCGCCACGACGGCGTGTACGTCATGCTCTGCGGTTTTCGCGGTCGCCGCCCGAACCAGCATCGCGGGCAGCGCTACGAACAAAACCACCACCAAAATGATTCTAAGTATTCGCATTGAAATTCTGAGGTCCTATCGCACCAGCGGTCATGTTTACCCGCC
>JANYBF010000450.1 GCA_025360895.1 Verrucomicrobiota bacterium | reverse complement strand
GATCATTAACGACACTGCGGCCCTGCAATACATCTGCAGCACTTCCATGGCGACCATCGTCAAAGACCCGGCCACTTTGCTGGGACTGGCGGGTTATCTCCTTTGGAAAGCGCCCCAACTTACCTCCATCTCCTTGGTGGTCATGCCGCTGTGCGTGATTCCCATCGTGATCTACGGACGCAAAGCCCGGCGCAGTGCGGGTAAGTTACAGACGCAATACGCCGAGCTGTCGAAGGTCATGACGGAATCTTTTACCGGCAACCGGATCATCCGGGCCTACAACCTGGAATCACTCGTGACTCAGCAGTTTCAAACGGCCTCGACCAAGGTGATTGGTCTGCACATGCGAATTCTGCGGGCTATGGAAACCCCGGGACCATTGATGGAAACCTTTGGCGCTGTCGGTGTAGCCTTGGTCTTCCTTTATCTCGCCGCGCAAGGCAAAGAGCATCGGAATTACGCGGACTTTGGTGGCATGTTTGTGGCCATGTTTGCCATGTACCGCCCGATCAAACAACTAGCCCGCTTGCAGAACACCTTCCTCCAAGCCCAGGCGTCCAGCAAACGTGTGTTTGAGCTGCTCGCCATGAAAAGCGCGATCGCCGAACCGATTTCACCCAAACCGCTCCACGCCACCGGAGCGGATGTGCATTTTGAAAATCTGGAATTTGCCTACGGCGAAAAACCGGTCCTGCGCGGCGTGAATCTGACAGTGAAAGCGGGGCAGTTGGTGGCCTTGGTCGGGGCCAGCGGATCGGGCAAGACGACGCTCACCAATTTGCTGCTCCGCTTCTACGATCCACAAGTAGGCGCGGTACGGATCGGCGGCACGGACATTCGCGAGTTCGCCACCCACGATCTACGCGATCACATCGCCGTGGTGACGCAGGATACCGTCCTGTTCAACGACACCATCCGCCGCAACATCGAGCTGGGTCGCCCCGGCGCCAGTGAGGCCGACATCGTTGCGGCCGCCAAACATGCGCACGCGCACCCGTTCATCATGGAAAAGGCACAGGGCTATGACACGGTCGTTGGCGAAAAAGCAGTTTTGCTGTCAGGTGGCCAAAAGCAGCGCCTCGCCATCGCGCGCGCGGTGGTGCGCAACGCGCCCATCCTCATCCTCGACGAAGCGACAAGCTCGTTGGACACCGAATCCGAACGCGCCGTCCAAGCGGCGCTCGAAGAATTGATGCAGGGTCGCACCACCCTCTGCATTGCCCACAGGCTCTCGACCATCCAACGGGCTGATGTCATCGTGGTGTTGGATCAAGGGCGGATCGTCGAAACCGGACGGCACACGGACTTGGTTCTACGCGGCGGTATTTACCAGAAATTGTACGATCTCCAGTTCAACGCCTGACTTTTTGACTCGCCGGCCCAGTGGTCAGAAAGTCAAACAAACTGATTTCAATGGTTTTTTCAGTATTTCGTTGCGGGCAAAGCTTTCTCCTTCGGCTGGCGAAAATCCTGCTTTGCCAGAGTCAACCTGGGACGCACATGAGTAAGAAACTGACAGGGTGGCTGTTCGGCGGGGTGGCTTTGCTACTCGCGCTGGGCCTCGCATTCGTGGCGTGGCAACGCGACGGCGGCTTGCAGGTGCGGGCGGCTTCGGCGGCGAACGAGTCAACTGCGGATCCGCGATCCACCCGCTACGTTGGCGCGTACACGGTCCCGTTGACGGCGGACGGCAACCCAGCAGCAGCCGGTCGGGTCGGTGAAGTCCTCGTTTCCAGTGCCAGCTCGGCTGCGAAGGCGCAAGCTCTGGTCGTGCTCTTTCCGCAATTGCCCGCCGCCGCGCAACCGGCCGCCGCACATCACATCATGAATCTGCTCCCCGACAACTCGTACGCGTCTTTTGCCACCCACCTCACCAACGCCAACGTGGCGGTCGCAGTCCGGGCGGTCATTTACAGTGATCTGCTCCAACGCCCGAACGCCATCAAACTCCCGTGGCTGTTGGCCGTGGCGCGTTCCCCGGGCGTCAACCAGGCGGGCGCGGCAGCGTTGCTCCAAGCCACGCTGCGGGAAGATCACGGCGCGGATTGGAATGTCTGGTCGGAGCGGATCCGCGCGTGGCTGGAGGCCAACCCGGACGTTTCCCAAGCGAATGTCGGCAACTAAAAATGTTTACCGCGCGCCCGGCCTTTGGCTATTTTGCGCGCGCTAATTTTAACAACAACCCGAGCCAACTCACATGCACGAAAAAGTCCAATACCTCGACCTCCCGGCACAAATCCGTCCGCTGCGGAAGGAAATTGATGCCGCCATCGCCCGCACGCTCGACGCATGCTCCTTCTGTCTCGGACCGGACGTGGTCCAGTTCGAGAAGGACTTTGCGAAATTTTGCGGCGCGGAACATTGCGTTGCCTTCAACAGCGGCACCTCTGCCCTGCACGTCGCGCTGCTGTTGCTCGACGTCGGCGCGGACGATGAAGTCATCAGCACGCCCCACACTTTCGTCGCCACGAGTTGGGCCATCTCCTATGTCAACGCCAAGCCCGTCTATGTGGACATTGACGACGCCACTTTCAACCTCGACCCGAAGCTCATCGAAAAGGCCATCACGCCGCGCACCAAGGTCATCATGCCGGTGCATCTCTACGGCCATCCCTTTGACCTAGATCCCATTCTGGCCATCGCGAAGAAACACAACCTGGCGGTCGTCGAAGATTCCGCGCAGGCCCACGGCGCGAAGTACAAAGGCAAAACCATCGGCACCTTCGGCGCCATCTCCTGCTTCAGTTTTTATCCGGGCAAAAACCTTGGGGCCGCCGGCGAAGGCGGCGCACTCGTTACCAACAATGCTGAGTTTGCCAAACGAGCCCGCTCGTTGCGCGAACACGGCTCGAGCGTGCGTTATTACCATGACGAAATTGGCTTCAACTACCGCATGGAAGGCATCCAAGGCGCGGTGCTGGGCGTCAAACTGCCGCACTTGAACAGTTGGACCGCCGGCCGGCAGCGCGTAGCGAAGCGTTACCAGGAATTACTCAAAGACACGCCCCTGCAACTGCCCACGCAGGCCAGTTGGGCCGAAAGCGCCTGGCATCTCTATGTCGTCCGCCATCCGAAACGCGACGAGCTCAAGCAATATCTCGAAGCCAACGGCGTCGGCTGCGCGTTGCATTATCCGCTGCCGCTGCACTTGCAGAAGTGCTACGCGAATCTGGGTTATCAGGCAGGCGCGTTCCCGGTTTCCGAAAAGGCCGCGCGCGAATGTCTCAGCCTGCCGATTTATCCAGAATTGACCGACGCCCA
>JANYBF010000368.1 GCA_025360895.1 Verrucomicrobiota bacterium | reverse complement strand
AGCGTCTTGATCTGGCGATTCGCTGCCACGCTGTAAGGCGCTTTGCTCAGCGCTTCGATCGTAACGACGCCCGGCGTGGCAAACTTCTCCAGCGCCGCGCCGATTTCGCGCGCCGCGGTCTTGGGAATGCCACTCGTGGCTTTTTCGATGTTCGCGGCGTAACCGCACGCCTCACAGAATACCACGTCGTTCTCGCCCGTGTCCGCGGGCACCATGAATTCATGCGAATGACTGCCGCCAATGACACCGGTGTCCGCTTCGACCGGGAAATTCTGCACGCCGCATCGGTCGAAAATGCGTTTATAGGCGTCATACATTTTCTGATAGCTTACCATCGCGTTTTCGTCCGTGGTGTCAAAGGAATACGCGTCCTTCATAATGAACTCCTTGGCCCGCATCAAACCAAAGCGCGGGCGGATTTCATCCCGGAACTTGCTGCTGACCTGGTAAAAGTTCTTGGGCAACTGGCGATACGAGTTGATCTCGCTCGCCGCCATCGTCGTAATGACTTCCTCGGCCGTCGGGCTGAGAAACCATTGCCGCCCGGAACTGTCCTTGACCTTGAACAAGACATTGCTGGCGGTTTCCGCGCGCCCGCTCTGCTCCCAAATCTCGGTCGGTTGCAACGCCGGCATGAGGACTTCGATCGCTTCCGCGCGATTCATTTCCTCGCGGATGATCTGCTCCACCTTGCGCAGCGCCCGGAGGCCGAGCGGAAGAAAAGTATAAACACCCCCCGCAAGTTTCCGGATCAGGCCGGCGCGCAGCAACAGCTTGTGCGAGAGGATTTCCGCGTCCGCCGGCGCTTCGCGGAGCGTTGGAATCAAGGTTTTAGTCCACTTCATGTGACGGAGAGGTTAATCAGAAAGAAACCAAGGAACGAAGTGTTTTTTACTGAGCGGCAGAAGAATCGTTTCGCCGACTGCTTAGACGCCGACGAAGCTACGGCGAGAAATTATGCTTTGAGCGTCATGTTTTTGTCACCAGACGCGAGCGGCAGCCGAATATCAAAACGCCAAGGCCAAACATGCCAAACGTGCCTGGTTCGGGAATTTGCTGATTGGAGAAAACGATGGAATCTAGATTCCAGTCATTTGGCCCGGATGCGCCCTGATTCAAAGCAGAAAACCTCAAGTCACCTGATTGACCTGCAAAGGCGGAAATGTCGCCACCGTAAAGAGCGTAGTTTGCGGTGGCGGACAAAGACACGAACGGAATGGAAACGCCACCGAAAGTTATCAACAAAGCTCCTGTTCCGGGTTTGGCCTTGAAACGAACGGACTGGGCTGTGATTGGTATGAGGCCGGTCTGACCAACGGTTGCGTTGGGAGCGGTCACGCCCCCTTGAAGCAGGACGCTGAAATTCCCTTCGATTGTACTGTAAGGAAAAGGACCTGCCGGCGTTCCAAGAAGCGATACCCATGTCGAACCTGCGGAAGGGTTATTGAAAGTAACTTGTCCTTGCTGAACTGTGCCCAAATAGACAGTCCAACTTGGAAGCGCACTGGTTGAACTAACAAACCCTGAAGGCTGACTTTGAGGAAAAGTAGCCGCTTCAAAATCCAAATTCTGAAATGTTCCCTGCCCCATCACCGCCAATGGCAGAGCCAGCGCGAACACAAGTGTCAGAAATTGTTTTATGCGTCCCACGATTTTGTTAGCTGCGAGCGCGTTATAGTTCGAAGGCCGATCAAACATAGCACACTTGACTCAGGTATCGTCGGCGATGAATGGATAAAACTGCCGGTTCTGGCAAAAACGAATCACTTCACCGTGTTGTTCAATGGCGCGAGACCAGAAATCCGCACTTCGAGACGGTCGCCGGATTGGATCGGTCCGACGCCCGCCGGGGTGCCCGTTAGGATTACGTCACCCGGCAGCAGGGTGATGTTCGCGGAAATGAAGCTCACCAGATCGTAACAGTTGAAGATCATCTGCCGCGTGTGCGAGTTCTGCCGGAGCTGGCCATTCTGGAAAAGCTGGATGGTCAAATCGGTCGGATCCAATTTCGTTTCGACATACGGCCCCAGCGGCGTGAAGGTGTCGAACGATTTCGCCCGGCACCACTGGCTCTCGGAATTTTGAATCGTGCGATCGCTGATGTCCTGCGCCGCCGTGTAGCCGAAGATGTAGCGGGCCGCCGCCGCCGCCGTGACATTGCGAATCTTCCGCCCGATGACAATGGCCAGTTCGGCTTCGAAGTCCGTGCGGTGCTGCGGATACGGCACTTCGATCTTCGCGCCGTCAGGGATCAACG
>JANYBF010000360.1 GCA_025360895.1 Verrucomicrobiota bacterium | reverse complement strand
ACTCGGACCAAGATAAGTCCCGTTCACCACATTTTCGATGTCAGCTGGCACTTGCAGGATAGAGTCGGCTTCCTATGGGACGATCAAAGCCAAAGAAATTTCGGCAACCAGCGAGCACTGGAAATAAATCCAAGGGTGCGGCCAGCGACTCTGCGGCGAGCAAAAGCGGAAGGTTGGCGGGTTCACTGGTGGTTGGCATGGCGGCAGTGGCTGCCTTGGCTTTTTGGTTGGCGCCCAATTCGACTGCTCAAGCGGTTGACTCAAGCGCATTGCATTCCGCTGTTCCTCACCTGACTCCGGCGGCCACCATCAACCCACCTTCACCGGTCAAAATCAGCCCGGTGCCAATTTCGCAGGACGAGGAGTTGATCCTGCTTGATCCTCTGTGTGAGCCAATCGAGTCAAAAAATCCGCCGCTCCCCCCGGGCAATCCATCGCCCAGTACGCGCCGGATGGCGCAACGGATGGCGGAAATTTTTGAAAAAGCTGATGTCAGCTCAATTTCCTACCTGACGGATCGCCAAGCCCGCGTGCTTCAAGCAAAGGTTGCCGAGGCCACGGAGGTCAAAGATAAGTTTCAACTGCTGTACACCCTCGGAATTTATCAAACCTATGCGGGCTGGCCCGATTCGGCCATCAACACGTTTTCCGTGTTTGAACGGCTCATCGCCGAGAATCGAGGACGGCTTGATGAGGGCACTCTCGCTGAATTGCGGTCCCGCAAGGCCATGGCTTTTTTCCGCTTGGGCGAGCAAGAGAATTGCCTGGCCACCCACAATGCTGATTCGTGCGTCTTTCCCCTGAAACCCAAAGCCTTTCACCTCCTCCCGCGCGGCTCCCGCGGCGCCCTGACCCTCTTCAACGCGGCGCTCGCGGAACATCCCAACGATTTGAGCACCCGCTGGCTGCTCAACCTCGCACACATGACGATGGGCGAATACCCGGACAAAGTGAACCCGCAATATCTGATTCCCCCAAAAGCATTCGCCTCGGAATATGACCTGCCGCGTTTTATGGACGTGAGCGACGGCTTGGGGATTGATGCCAACGATCTGGCCGGTGGCGTCATCGTGGACGACTTTGATAACGACGGGTTCTACGACCTCATCATCTCGGCTTGGGATGCGAATGGCCAGCTCCGCTACTTCCACAACAATGGCAACGGGTCCTTTACGGAACGCACCAGTGAGGCCGGTCTGGTGGGTGAAGTCGGGGCGTTGAACATCCAGCAGACCGACTACAACAATGACGGCCTGCTCGATATTTGGATGTTGCGCGGCGCCTGGCTCGGCAAAGGGGGGCGGATGCCGAATTCACTTTTGCGGAACAATGGTGACGGGACGTTCACCGACGTGACCGAGGAGGCAGGCGTGCTTAGTTTCCATCCCACGCAGGCGTCCCGGTGGTTCGACTATGACGGCGACGGCTGGCTGGACTTGTTCATCGGCAATGAATCTTCGGATCCGAACGATCCTGATTTGTGCGAACTTTACCACAACAACCGCGACGGCACCTTCACCGAATGTGCCAAAGCCAGCGGCATCAACGTGGCCGCGTTTGTGAAGGGAGTCGCCGGCGCCGACTACGACAATGACGGCCGCCCCGACCTTTACCTCTCCGTGCGCGGCAACCGAAAAATTCTACTCCACAACGACGGCCCGGACGCCACAGGCCAATGGCACTTCAGCGACGTGGCGGCCAAGGCGGGTGTTAACTCCGAAATTCCGACCTTTGCGACCTTCTTCTTCGACTATGACAACGACGGTTGGGAGGACCTCATTGCCTTTGGCTACGGTCTCCCAAATGGCGTCGGTGATGTGGCGGCCGATTACCTTGGTCAACCCAACCCGGGCGCCAAGACCAAACTCTATCACAACAACCATGATGGCACCTTCGCCGATGTGACCGACGAGGCCCACCTAAACCGGATCTGCCACGTCACTTGCAAATGCCGACTCGCTGGACCGAGTTGACTCACGCTGGCGAGCAACAGGGCGAGATTGCCGGACGCTTCCGGAGGGCGTGGGAAGCCAAGTTCCTCCGCGCTGAGTTTCTCGCCCTTGGCCCGCAACTCGGCTTTGTAGGCGGCGAGCGCGGCGGTGGGCGAGTGAAGGCGGAACGTCAGCACCGTCACGGCGACGATGACTACGATCTGGACTGTTCTGCTCATCCGGGTTCAGTCTGCAGGTTGCGGGCCGACAACAGAAAACCGCTGCCGGCAAAGTGTTTTGCCCCGCAGAGGAGCGGGGAACGCCAGGGATGGCGGCGCTCCATGATCCCGCCGGAGGCCTACGAGCCAGCAGCGGGGCTAACCTTGCCGCAACGAACGTCGCCGCGATTATTGTTCCAGAGCGCGAAAGAAAAGAACTTGAGCTGGAACCGAAGACTGGTTGGTCCACGTGACGATTCCACTCTGGTTGGTGAGTCGTGCAGCCGGAATCCAATCAACCAGATTCGTCGAGCTTTCCAACGAATACTCCAATCCTTTCCCGCCGGTCAATGTGAGCAGAATACTTCCGCCCGGCACTTGGCAAGCGGCGGCCAGTTTGGCCGGTTCCTTTACCGTCAAAAACTGGTTCACCGCCACATCGGCGAATTCCTGCGCCATGCCAGACGGCCATTCAACGCGAACCACATCCACATTCGTAGCGTCACCCAATCCAAACTGCGCCCGCAAATCGTTTTGACATGCGAGGCCGCCGCCGCCAGAGATTTCGCGCAATTGCCACGTCGTTTTGCCACCGATCGTTGCTTTAATCCGGACTTTGGCCCCAATGGCCGCACGATTTGACACCCGACCCAGACACCGGATGGTAATCCAATTGTTGGTGTTTCCGTTGTTGAGATAGAGAGCGTTGACGCCGTTCTGATTTCCCACGAAGAGATCGGGAAAACCGTCATTGTTGAAATCACCCCAGGCGCCGCCAATCCAGGTGCCGTTTAGATTCACCGGATTGACGCCCGTGACCCGCGTGAAGGTGCCGTCCTCATTGTTGTGGAATAAAAGATTGTTTCCACCCCGGACGGCGATAAACAAATCCAGATAACCGTCATTGTCGTAATCCGCCCATGCACTCCCGCTCGAACTTGCAATCACCGTCGAAATCGGGCTGTTCGTGATTTTTGTGAACGCGTTGTTTCCATTGTTGTGGTACAAGAAATTTCTCGCGCCGTTGTTGCAGACGACCAGATCCAATAGGCCATCATTGTCATAATCGCCCCAGGAGCAGCCTTGACTGATGGCTTTATCCGTCGCAAAGGGCGCGTTGGTTATCTTGGTGAACGTACCGTTTTGATTGTTGTGAAAAAGGAGGTTGGGTTGGTTGACACGGGTCACGAACACGTCAGGAAAACCGTCGTTGTCATAGTCGCTCCACACACAACCCTGCCCGCCTCCGTCCGCAGTGGTCACGGAATTGGTCATCCGGGTAAAGCTCCCGTTGCCGTTGTTATGAAACAGCAAACTCGGAGAATCGGCAAAGAATGCGTCCAGCCACCCGTCGTTGTCATAGTCCACCCAGACAGCGTTATTACCCGTCGGTCCGTTCGTCACGATGGGGTCGCCTGTCAACCGGGTGAAGGTGCCATCGCCGTTATTGTGGAAGCCATAGTTGTTTCCCGCGCCATAGACCGAGCCCATCAAATCCAGATTGCCGTCATTGTCGTAATCACCCCAGGCGGATCCCCATGAGCTGCCGGTTCCGGAACCGATGCCCGCGGCGAGATCCGCCGCGAAGTTCCCGCTGCCATTGTTCGTGTAAAGCACGCTCGTGGTGCCACTGTTGAAGCTGACAAATACATCAATCCAACCGTCATTGTTGAAATCGCCCCAGGCGCCGCCCGTTGCGCCGCTGCTGACGGCCAGCGGGCCGGAACTAATCTTGGTAAACGCAGCTTGGGCCTTCGACGAGATGGGCGTTACCAGGGTCATCAGGACCAAAAGGATAGCAATTCGTATATTCATGGTGACGGGGATGAGAATTGTGTTGGTCATCTGTTGGGAATGTTTTTAGTGGAGATCGCGCTCGTTGGTCACGGATTTGTGACCGGTGGAGCAGGGTAGGGACGAGTGGGGAACTATGGGGACCAACGCGCAGTCTCAAAGGTGGGCTTCGAGGGACGCATTTAATTTTTGGGCGCAACTCCGGCTGGCGGCCAGGCGCGTACCATCTTTCAACACCACGATGCCCTCGCCTTTGAACAGCGGCTGAAATTCCTTCACCCGGTCGAGATTGATAATGGTCGAGCGGTGGATGCGGAAAAACTGGTCCGTCGAAAGCTTTTTTTCCAGCTCATTTAAACGTCCGCGCAACAGGTAACTCTCCTTGCCAACGTGCAATGCCAGATAATTGCCGGTCGCCCCAATCCAATCAATCTCCGCCACTTTGAGAAAAACCACGCGGCCATCCGCTTTGACTGCCATCCGCGAAATGGGTTTCGACTGTGGCGACAATTGATGAATCAGGCCGATCAACCGTTCGCGAACCGCGCCCGTGCCCTTGCCATTCAGATAAGTTCGGGCCCGCTGAATTGCTTGATGAAAGCGCTCGTCGTCGAACGGTTTGAGCAAATAATCAAGGGCATTGGCCTCAAATGCCTTTAACGCATACTTGTCGTACGCGGTCACAAAAATGATGACCGGCATTTGTGCCGGGTCCATCCGTTCCAAAACCTCAAAGCCGCCCCATTCTGGCATCTGCACATCCAGAAATATCATGTCCGGCGAAACTTTTGCGATCATGGAAACCGCCTGGCGGCCGTCGGCGCATTCGCCGACGATCTCGATTCCGTCCTCGGTGGCGAGCAGCCGGCGGATCAACT
>JANYBF010000353.1 GCA_025360895.1 Verrucomicrobiota bacterium | reverse complement strand
GTCGGGAGCCGACATCACGGCCCACTCGCTCAACATGCCGGGCACACGCGGGCCGTTGACGGAGCAGCAGTTTAGTTCGGGCGTGCCGGCGCGCGACTGGAACACAATCGAGTGCGCACTGGCTTCGCGGACGCCATCCATCGGCGTGTTGTAGGTGAACCAGCGACCGCTCGGGTGTTGCGCACCCAGGCCGCCGTTAAGCGTGGCCAGTTCAAGTTCGTCCGCCGCGTGGGAATCGCCCGTGAGCTTGAGGTAATCAATCGTGATCGCCATCCACGCAACCGTGCAGCAGGTTTCGATGGCACTGGGCGTGTAGGGATTACCGGTGGCTTGTTCGCCGGAACTGAAGCCGCCGGTGTTGCGCCGGTCCCAGCGCCGGATGCTTCGCCAGTGATGCTCGAACGCTTCGCGATATTTCGGCTCGCCGGTAATGCGCCACATTTCGACCAGCCCCTGCAAATCATGCAGACTTTCCCAGCGCGGCTTCGGTCCCTGGAAGTATTCCCGGCCGTCGAGCCCGGCGCGGAGATAATCGCCCGCACGTTCCCAATCTTTTTCCACCTCATGCGCCATACGGAGGTAACGTGGTTCGCCGGTGACGCGATACAGCATCGCCATCCCGGTGAGGATGGACATGTTCATCTCGGAATCGCCGGCGTCCAATACGCGCTTGCCCGTGTCGAGATAAGTGTCGCAGACCAGATCACCGGCCTTGCGCGCGGCGGCAAGCGCGGTCGGATCCCCGCTGTATTCATTCCAGAACAGCAGCGCCTGAATGGCGTGGTAGTGACCCCACAGATCCCAGTTCTTCAACAGGCGGATGTTTTTCGGGAACGGCCCGAGATAGCCATCGTCCGCCTGTGTTGCGATCAACTCGGCAACCACGTTCGACACCTGCTGACGCAGGCGCGGATCGTCGGTCATCCGCAAGGCCTGCACGGCGGATATGAGATACTTGCCGACGAATTCGCCGGCCCACGGCACCAACTGCGGCTCGGGCTTGCGGTCGCGCACGCGGAACATTTCCAACATGCCGGGGTTGGCCTGCGGCGCACGCAGCAACCACTGATCAAGGTTGGCTTGAATGCGTTCGCCGACCGGGCCGGTGAATTCAAAGTGCGCGTGCGGCAACGAATCGAATGCGAGACGATTGGTGGCAGCCGCAGCGGAAATTGAGATGGCAGCCAAAATGAAACATAGCGACGTGCGAAGCATGACCATGGCCTACCTGTGAGACGCTTTCGTGTCAATGCTTTGGACTGGCCCGTCCAGGAACAACTCCACGCCTCCGTCCGCGAGCGGCTGGACGGTGCTGAACACCGTCAGAAACCGGAATCAACTGGAATCTTGCCGGTGACAGCGGCGATGTGTTAGATTCCCACGCATGAGCAACATCGCCGAGATCGAAGCTGCGATTGAGAATCTGCCCGACCCGCAAGTAGATCAACTGGCGCACTGGCTGGAGACGCTTCGCCAGCGCCGCACGGCTCCTCCACCGGTTGAAAGTTGGTTACAGCGCGCTCGCGGGGCGGCGCTTCCCGGCATGAAGTCGAAGGACGTGATGGCGCTCACCCGTGGCGAAGAATGATTCTCTTTGACACGAACGTCCTGCTGGATATCGCCACTGCCGATCCGGTCTGGCTGCCATGGTCGGAGAAAGAATTTAGGGTCGCCGCCACGCAAGGACCGATTCTCATCAACCCGATCATCTATGCTGAACTTGCCGCGGCTTTTGCCACTGCCGCCGATCTGGACCGCTGGCTCGATCCGGTGGTTTTTCAACGGCTGCCATTGCCTTACGCCGCCGGCTGGCTCGCGGCGCAGGCGTTCTTGAAATACCGGCGTAGCGGTGGCGCCAAGACCTCGCCATTGCCGGACTTCTACATCGGAGCGCACGCGGAAGTTGAAGGACACACGATCGTCACGCGCGACCCCGCTCGTTATCGCACCTACTTTCCGAACGCCTTGCTGATCGCTCCACCGTGATTCGCGATTCACGGTGAACGACAACGTCTCTCACCTGCGCCGCGACTTGGAACACGCGCCGCCTGCCAGAAAACCGAACAGGCTACCGCGCAAGCCAAGTGGCGTGAAAGCTACCGGCACATCGGCCGGCTGCTGGAGTTTAGTGTCAATCCTCAGGAACTCTCAGTTTTCCTCGGTCGTCCAAATACAAAAGGCTATGTCGGTTTTCTTTGGTCAATGTGCCACGGACAATTCCAGGCCGATGACTTTTGATGCAAAGGAAGGCGTAATGCGCCTGAAATTAGCCCGGGTACGGACGCTTATTTTTCACGGAAAGTGTAAAAGCGATGATCGTAGTCGGGTGCGCTCGGATCGCTGAAATAAAAGTTGAGATTAGTCACGAGCGTCCAGCTCACCAAGTCGGTCGAAGCGTAAACATGATGCGTAAGGCCAACCGATGACGGCAATCCGATTTGCGGCTGGCGCGGTTTGCCTTTGCCGTCAACCACGGGAAGTCCAATCACCTGCGGTTCACTTTTCGCCGCACTGACAGTTCCTTCAGTACCGACTGCAGTGAGGCGATTCTGGTTGGGCTGACTGCCAGCCGACGAACTTGCCAGTAGTTGGGGCAGAACCGGCGTTTCACCCGGCTTATTGAATGCCCAACTGAGTATGTCCTGATTCTGGCTATCCGCGCCGGTAGATGCGGTGAAACCTACCCACGCAAGGCCGTTGTCAAATGACACAAGGTCTTCCAACTTGACCGCAGCGACCAGTATGGGCTTTTCAAGATCATCCAGGAAGACCGACAAATTACCCGGCACATATTGCACCCGCGCAGTATGAATCTCTCCATCCGAGAAAAGCTCAGTCCGCGACACTGTGGCCAGATAGCTCTGTGGCTCTTGCTCGCGATCACAACTGGTAACCGCAATTTCGTCGAATTTCGCGAACGCGTCCCGACGCCAATGGTAATCAACGAACTTCACCGCAAACGCACTGCCGCCACGAACGAAGCCTAAGCGATACCCGCTTGTACCAACCGAAGGGGTGGCATTGTTTTGCAACACCAAAGCAAATCCGTCAGCGCCATGACGTACTTTGTCGGTGATGCGAAACTGAAATGTCGTCTCAAAGCCATCAAGGACCGCTTGCTTGGTTTGGAGCCAAAGACCACCGACCCGGCCGATCATGTTTGTGTGCGAAGGCGTCAGTCGCACAAAGTCCACGGCCAGCCTCGCATCCGCTTGAAAAATGAGCCCCTCCGGCGAATTAAAGTTCGGATAGTTAATGCCGCTGGCAAACGCGCTGTCCTTCAGGACGAAGCACAGAAGCACCGTCAACAGCGGGGGGATTATCTTGTTCATAATATTCGCGGAAGGCTCGCTGCGTTCATCAGGCTGGGTTGTCATATGCACTGGCCGATAGTAGCACAGAGCGTGGGAGAAGCCAGAGTTCATGGTGGGTTTTTCGGGGAGTGGGCTGTCGTCATGATGTCGGGTGCGTAAACGCTCTCCTCCAGTCGCGACCATAAATAGTAGTCGATCAACTCCTTCTTGCTCGATAACTCGCCCTTGCCCGCAAATCCCGGCGGCCATGCTTTATCCACAAATTCCCACCCGAGGCGCTCGTGTCCGCTATACATGAGCGCGATGGCGTTGGTCCACAATTCTGACGGCACCTTCGCGTACTCCGTATTCCATGCTGGGCTGGAGCGGATCACTGCTGCCGTCGCTTCGAGTTCTTCGGTTGCCGGGGTGGGTTTATACATCAAGTCCTTTGCCGCGACATACTTTCCGTTCCGCCAGCGCAGGATCACTTCGGGCATGGGTTCACCATCCCGACAAACGGGCCAGTGGTAAAAAGCGTCGTCAGAAACAATGAGTTCGGGAACGTCGTCCCCATCCAAATCCCGCAGCTCCGGATATGTGCCCGACGAATTTATCTCGGCGATCTTCCGAAACGACGCGCCACACTCGAAGACGACGAGGGAGCCACCGGACCGCGTGTTTTCGTCGGTCAAGGCGATCTTTG
Source organism: Verrucomicrobiota bacterium (assembly GCA_025360895.1). GTDB lineage: Bacteria > Verrucomicrobiota > Verrucomicrobiia > Limisphaerales > JADLHS01 > JADLHS01. The sequence continues at coordinate 2,025 of JANYBF010000353.1, read as the reverse complement.
GAATCCCATCACCGGTGATGTCCAGTCCCGCAACGCTGTTAGACCCAAACTCAGCAATCATGGGGTTGGAACCGTATGCGCAATAGACCCGGCGGTGATCTCTGAGGATTTCGACGCCCGCCCATTCCGTGAGGCCGGGGATACGGTGCCCGAAGTCTGAAAGGAAAGCCGGCAGTTTGTCACATATTTCCTCCAGTAAATTCTCGTCATGCCGCTGGTAAATCCTGACCTCGTAGTCTCCGAACCGTTTTAATTCCACCAACGGTCCTGGCTTCCAAAATCGGGGTTGAGTCGGCCACAGGTTCACTAAAAGCAGAACAACTGCGGCACTGGCTACGGTGACCAACTTTTTCATGTCGCATTTGTTGTAGTTAAACAGTCCATTCAAGGTCGTTGCAACAAAACCTTCCCCAAATCAACGCGCCAAAGATTGTGCGAGGTGGCTAGACGATGCCGTGTCAATCTTCTGGGCCGTTCACGACCCGTTCGCGTTCACTTGCTTGCTCAGTCCAGCGCAACCAAGCGTACACCACCACTGCAACACCAGATAATGATGAGGGCAATCACAACTATCGTGACACTTTTCCAGTTTCGGCGTGACTGGCGCAACTGTTGAAACCAATGCCATGTCGGCACTCCTGCGCCCAGCAGCAGGAGTGCTTGAAACAACAAAGTCTGGCCGATGAAGGGAATTACGCCCAATGCTTCACGAGCTAAAAAGATCGGAGCGAGATGCATCGTCATCCAACTGGATACGACGAGAGAAGCGAAGCAGAAAAGCGGCATGATAATAAACAGCCCGTACGCCGCTCGAAAGCTGCGTAGTGGATTTATTGCAGCGAGTGTCATCATTTCAGTGGTGTAAGTGCCGGCGATTCGGAAGGAGTGTCTGAAGCAGGATATTCATTAAACAATTTCCTTAAATCTTTGATGATGGTTTCGATCTCCGAGGCGGCATTTGGCGGATAAACCTCGGTTGACAAGACCGAACGTGACGCTGCGGAAAGGCTAGCCGAAACAAAAAGTAACTTCATTGCACGATTAGGCCGCATGGTCATTATCCATTTCATCGTCCCCTCCGTTCTGGATATGCATACTGCAAAAATTGCCCAAGCTCGGCATCGTAGTTCATAACGTCTCCCGTCTCGAAGCCAATCTCAGTATTTTTATGTTCATCAGTGAAAAGAAATACGAGTCGGCCGACAGAAACGTTGGATACGGTGAGAGCTGGATAATCCAAGCCCTGAACAAACGTGATTCGCTCTGAAGTACGCCAATCGCCTTTGTAAGACCTGACGACTGTGGCCGTGAAATGATGGTACGAATACTCGTGAGGCCCACGATCCTCCCAATGATCCTCGTAAATACAACCAAGCAGAATATGCTTGTAGCTATTTAAGCGAGCCTTGGTATCCGCTGCGTCTCCCCAAGGATCATACGCCACAATTTCGGTAGGGTCCGCTGAGCGACGACCGGCGCCCATAACAAGCAGGCTCGCGACGAATAAGATAAGAGCACGAGGCGGCGTCATTTCGATGGTCTCTCCTCAATAGCCCACCACTTCAAGTTGCCACTCGAATCGTGGCGTGTGCTCAGTATGCCGTCGGGCAAATCGAGGTGAGCAGTCATGCCACTGAAATACGCCGTCTCGGTCATCCCGACAAGCTTGGTAAATTCGTCGCGAGACATCCCAACTCGCAGTCTGCGCTCAAGGACAGCGACAGATGGCGGGGCGTGCCAATACTCGGCTGACAAGCCTGACCGTAACGCCGCAGTGCGATGCGGACTGGTGCTGCAAGCCGTCAGAGCAAGAAGAAGAATGAAGATAGATATTTTCATGGCGCACTCGAAGCCGCCTAACTCAGCCGCGCCGGACCGATCATGTAAGGGTTACCTTTGTCCTCGAAGGTCCGTTCATTTTGTCGATTTCTCAATCTGTATTTCCTCAAGTTTCTCTTTCGGGTCAATGCGGTTTGGGTCGGTCTCCTTGCTGGTACGCCGAAACACTTTGAAGCTCCCATCTGG